>CAIRAF010000001.1 GCA_903876465.1 uncultured bacterium
GTTCAGTGCTGAACCATCAGCATTTACTAGAGAGTATGGACCGTTAGCTGCTGTGAAGACTATTGAACCTGATGTATTGGCTAGAGTGAAGGATGTGACAGAGTTGAGGTTAGTAGTTGAGATAGGTGGAGTGATGGTGAAATGAGTTGATATTGGTAGAGGACAACCGACAGAGTTTACTTTGGCTCCTGCTGGTGTGTTTGGACAGAGATCGATTGTATTAGGAACACCGTCTGAGTCGGAGTCTAGAGGTGCGGTATATGGCGTCAAATACGCCTCAGCAGACCAACCAACTGTTCCATTTGCATATGTGACATACCACCAGTTGTTAGTTCCTGCGTATACACCATTAGTGTAACCATTTGGTGCTGTAGTTACTGTAGCTATTGCACCAATTACTTCTGGTGAACCAGTGACAGTAGTTGCTGCATTAGGAGTAGGACGAACTGCTAGACCTCCTGTACCTACTGTTGAGAGTACTTGGACACTTTGACCGACTGTGAAGGTATTGGATGGAGGAATTGGAATAGCACTGAATGTAACAGCGAGAGTGTGAGTGTTTGTGACACTACTGAAGGTATATGTTCCACCACTAACTGGAACTGAAGTGACTGCTGCACCATCTACTGTTACTGAAGCTATTTGGTAACCAGAGGATGGAGCGATTGTGAATGTCTGTGATGAGCCTGATGTAACCGTAGCTGTTGAAGGAGAGACTGTGCCGTTTGCTCCGACTGTTGGAGTGATGGTGTAAGTGGTTGGGTTTGAGACCGTGGTTCCTCCTTGGTATTCGTAAGCACCGATGTCCCAAGCTCCATCTGCTCCACGGGTATTACCATCTGGATCAGTAGCTATTGTCTGACCAGTTATTGCTGGAACAGATAATCCTTTATTTATGACTCCTGCCCCAGAAATAAGATGGAAATCACCAAATGAAGTTGTCATACCATTTGAGTTCACTACAATATTTGGATTAACAAATGGATTGGTTGTGAGTTTTACAAATCCCGGTTCTGATGATGGTAAACCGAAACCACCGTAACTCCAATTGTTATAAGCATTATTCGAAGCAACTTCATTCAGACCAGTAGTTATTCTATTCTCAACATTCCAGAAAATATTGTTTTCTACATAGTTAGATGTTCCAGAGAAAGCTACGCCAGCATGAGCATTTGGATCATCTACAGGTGTGTAAAATGTATTATTGAAGACATAGACTGCGCCACCACCTATACCCATTATTGGATCATGTGAATTGGTATACAGGTTACCATAGAAATAGAATGGTCCTGGGTTACCATATTGCATAAACATACCATCAGTTGGGACATTACTGAATGTATTATAACGATATGTAACGGCTTGGTTTGGATAAATAAATGCCAAGTCCATATGCTGTGTGCCGTCAGCAATAATATCCGCCACCGTACAATACTGCATGGTTATATTATTCCAATTATATGTTCTCCATCCATTACCAACACCATGAATATAACAGTCGCTGATTGTAGAATTGACATAAGAGAAATTTGGCAAATCAGCTTGGAAACCATTAACTCCATACGTAGAAGCCGGATTATACGTACCAAGAACTTCGAAGTTTGAGAAATTAACATTTGTCAAAGTAGTTGCAGGTGCTAAATTATTTGTGCCTAGGTATATTCCTGTACCACCAGCTTGTGGTATTTTTACTTGAATTCCATAATGGAAGCGACCATCAAAAGTAATGTAGCTATATTTTCCTTCTGTTACACCTGGAAGAATGACGAGACTATCGTAGCTTGAATTCCACCCTTGAGCGGCAACTGGAGTCGCATCAGTCTTAAGAACACGTTTGATAAATATTTGACCAGCACTCGTACCACTCTTACCAATCGTTAGAGCTGAACTATAAGTTCCGCCAGCCAACCAAATAGTATCTCCCGCATTGATCGATGACCATGGAATAGTAGAAATATCAGTAGCATGATTCCAATCTGAACCATTAAGCGGAGCAGTCGTTCCGCCACCAGGTACTACATACCAATTATTACCTGTACCCAATGTTTGTGTAACTGCAAATACAGCAGAAACGGTAGTGTTTGAATTTACGGTCACTGTCGTTGCACATGTCGTACCTCCAGCAGTACAACTAGCTACTGTGACACCATTTACACTCATACTTGTTAATGTGGACCCTGAGCCGGCCACTGCCATAAATGTCTCAGAGGTACCTGCATTAACTGATGAAGGACATGCGACTCCTGCACATGTTATCGAACCAGAACCAGTTCCTGAATTGGAAGATGTAATAGTGTAAGTCGTTATTGGTACATACGGCGTCAAATACGCCTCAGCAGACCACCCCACTGTTCCATTTGCATATGTGACATACCACCAGTTATTAGTTCCAGCATATACACCGTTAGTGTAACCACTTGGTGCTGTAGTTACTGTGGCTATTGCACCAATTACTTCTGGGGATCCTGAAACTGTTGTGGCTGCATTAGGAGTAGGACGAACTGCTAGACCTCCTGTACCTACTGTTGAGAGTACTTGAACACTTTGACCTACTGTGAAGGTGGTAGATGGAGGAGTTGGAATAGCACTGAATGTAACAGCGAGAGTGTGAGTGTTTGTGACACTACTGAAGGTATATGTACCTCCAGAAGATGGGACTGTTGTAACTGCTGCACCATCTACTGTGACTGAAGCTATTTGGTAACCAGAAGATGGGGCGATTGTGAATGTCTGTGAATTACCGGAAGTGACTGTAGCTGTAGTTGGAGTGACTGTACCATTTACTCCGGCTGTTGGGGTTATGGTGTAAGTGGTTGGGTTTGAGACGGTGGTCCCTCCTTGATATTCGTAGGCACCAATATCCCAAGCTCCAGTTGATGGACGTGGGTTACCATTAGCGTCTGTCGTAAAGAGTGAAGTGAGATTACTACCAGCACCTGCAGCAGGACTTCCATTTGAAAGAGTAAAGACACCAGTTGATGGAGACGAGAGCAGTGGATTTACAAAGAGAGAATGGGTGTCGTAACCAGCCGTTTTCCAAGTTGAAGTACTATAATAATTTGGATCAGCTCTAAATATGCCACTACCGTAAAAAATATTGTAATCACTAATCGTCGGCATCGTTGTAGCACCTGGAACCATGTAATAGTTATCAGCAAAGCCGGAGAAAATATTGTTGTAGACATTTACATTCGATGTTGTTGGGTCAAAACGAATACCGTTATATTGTCCGCTTGCATCATAGAGTGTATTGTTTGCGATTGTTGAATTTTTAACATTAAAGAGATAGATTGCTCCATCATTTGCTCCGCCTGAAGTAAATGAAATAACGTTATTGGTCATCAAAAGATTGAATATTCCAATACCTGGAGCTGCACTCAAATAAATTCCACTCGTTCCATAGGAAGAATTACCATAGTGACCTCCGACAACGTTGCCATTAATCGTAATATTATTTATCTGTGCACTTGTATGATCAGCCCAAGCATAGAAACCATTGTGGTGATAGATATTTCCCAAAGTATCATCCCAATCACCAAAATAATCAGCTTGGTTATTTGACCAAACAGCATTATTCAATATTGCCCCACCATTATTTCCACTACCATATACAGTTCCATGGTTTATGTGATTGAAGTGACTACCAGTGACTTGGAAATTATTAGAAGTTCCAACACCATAGAGAAGAGCTACACCCTTATCAGCCCATGTGAATGAACTATTCTGAACAAATATATTTGACATGACACCATACAAATACACACCTATTGGAGAAATCTCATCCGTTGTATTTGTTCGCATATACAAGTTCTGAATCGTGATGTTTTTTACAGTAATATTTCCAATCGTCGGCGTACCATTAATACCTCGTGAAGGAATTTGACCCGAACCAGTTCCATTTGCTGTGTTCTCAATGATACCGTTTGTTCCACCATCAATAGTAATGTAGTTATTACTATTGAGATTTATTGCGCCACTTGCAGGAATAGATGGCATAGATATCTTTGCACCTGCTTCAAAATAGATTGTGATTGGGCTACCACTTGTACCACTTATTGGAACATTGATTGGATTTGTAATAACACCTACGAGATGGACAATTGTTCCAGGAATAATTTTTCCTGTTCCAGAAGCTGCCCAGTTAGTCGAGGTATTCAACCATGTTAAAGGAAGTGCATCGGCAGCATCAGCACCTGTTGCTGAACCTGCTCCTGCTTGAGAAATATAAATATTACCAGTGACAGTTGTTGCGGTATTAGCTGTAAATGTAGCTGTAACTGAAGTATTTGCACTCAGTGTAAATGTACACGTTGTTGCAGTTGAACAACCTGTAACCCCTGACCAACTAGTGAAGGTTGAGCCCGCAGTTGGAGTTGCTGTCAAAGTAACTGAAGTATTCTGTGTTGCTGTGGTACTACATGCTGTACCACAATTGATAGAGCCTCCACCACTGTTAACTGTACCTGAACCTGTACCAGACTTCGTGACGTTAATCGAATAACTGACTGAAGTAGCTACTGCACCAGGAACATTCACCCCAATATCAGTTCCGTCACTTGCCTTTCCAATTCCAGATGAACCAGATGCTAACTGATAGCCAGCATATGTCGTTGGAAGTGTTCCGCCAATAAACTGTGGTGATGCGTTAATGGTATTTGCACCGAGTCCTCCACCGGGGATCATGTTGTAGTTTGCTGTAATACCGGTACTAGTCTGACCGTTTGAAAGACCTAAACCTCCGGTAATTACATTATTCGTTACAGTTTCGTTAGTATTCAATCCACAAGTATTTGGATTACCAAGATTTATAGCAGCACCATTTACAAAAGTATTATGCGAAATCACGTCACCATTACCACCAGACTGTAGAACTTGATTTGGATATGAACCGTCTGTAACAAAAACGTTATTTGTGATAGTAGTTGGTGTACCGTTACAACCAGCACTCATGATGCCCGTCGAATTCCCCATGAAGAAGTTTCCTGACACAGTTGTTTTAACTGCTCCATAAAACTGGATAGGGTCAGCATGAACATTGACTGTGGCACAAGTACCCTGTGGCAAATTTGTAAAATTATTATTAAGAATCTGTGTGCCATATGCACCTCCTTCAATATTTATTCCATCTGAACATCCACCATTTCCAAAAGAGTTATTTGAAATAACAATTCCATTTACAACGCTATGACTAACATTCAGACCATTTATACTAAGACGTCCTTCAGCGCAACTTGTACCTAGGTTAAAAAAATTGTTTCCATTGATCAGAATATCCTGATTCACATCACTTGGAGTGTATATACAAACACTATTTGTAAAATTATTACTGACAAAATGAACATGTAAAGCAGGTGCCCCACCAGCTGCCGAAGCACCTACACTAGCTCCACCAAGTGTCATACCTTGGAAAGTAATATTCTGAGAGGAACCGAGATTCAAATAACCAAATACTACGTTTGATTGTGTACCACCAACTGTTGTATCAGGTTCAATAGTAACCATGGATTGTTTTGCACCACCAATGAATGCTCCGTAGTTACCTGGTGCTAGTGCGATAATTGAACCACCAGCAGCGCTAAGCCACACTGAAGCAAAAGTTGTTGTATTCGCTTGAATAGTGTTGGCACTTAGTCCCTGACTCGAAGAAGTTGTTAGAGTTTGATCAGCAGATGTCGTCGTCTGACCATAAGAGTTAGTTGAAATAACTTGATAATGATAAATGGTGTTTGCTGCAAGACCTGATAAGACAACTGAATGAGAAGTATTGAGTGATGAATCAAGAGTAGTATTGGAACCATATGCAGTAGTAAGCCCATAATTGACCTGACTGGTCGACTGCTCATCTGTTGTCCAATCAACTGTTGCACCTGAAGAAGTTACTGTGGAAGCTAAAATAGAAGAAATAACCGGTGCAACATTAACACCGAATGCTACTGAAATTAGGTGAGGTCCTGACACCCCAGAAAAAGTATAGGTATTGATTGAACCCAGTTGTGTTGTATCAACTGTTACATTATTTATTTGATATCCAGTAGAAGGAGTTATTGTATAAGTTTGGCTAGAACCACTAGAGACTGATGTGACGCCAGATGGCGAAATAGTACCTCCGGTACCAGCTGAAGATGTGATTATGAAAGAGCTAACACCTGTACCACCCGTCGTTCCACCAGTTGTACCACCTGAACTTCCTCCACCAGTGTATGCGTAAAGTTGTTGAATTTCTGAAGCTGAAAGAGCACGATTGTAAATACGGACGTCATCGATTGAACCAGAAAAGAATTGGCTACCGTAGTTACCATAGTGACCGAGTTGTACAGCATTGTATAGTGATGAACTCAAAGGTGTAGCTGTGCCAGATGAAACAAGGACTCCATTTTCATATACAGAAACTGAACCGCCAGAATAAGTCAGAGCAAGTTGGGTCCATGAATTTGAAGGAACAGTGGCAGAAGTGAATTGACCTGATTTATCAGAAAATTCCCAGACAAGATTTTTGCCAGACGAAATACTTAATGTAGGTGCGCGAGAAGTACTGTTGGCAACTGAACCGACTATTACTCCCCCATTAACACTGTTAACCCAAAGGGATATGGTGCCAGCAGAAAGCGAATATACTGTTGATGGAATATTTACGTAGTTGGTTCCATTAAGTGAAATAGCTCCACCAATTTGTCCTGTTGTCCAAGCTGGTGTACCTACAAAAGTTCCTGTTTTACCATTACCTGAAGCATCTACAGCAGTTGTTCCAGAGCCGTCATCTAGAGGCCAATATCCTACAAGACCAGAAGTTGGAACTGCAACCTGCGCCAACTGATTTGTGCCAGAAATAAATGAGGTTAAGGAATTTTTTGAATAATGAATAAATACGTAGCTTCCTGCAATAAATATCAAAATACTTACGAGAGCGAGGGGTACTGAGAAACCACGTTTATTAAAAAAAGACATAGGATATAAATATTAAATTAATGTAATTATTATACCAGAATAAAAAGAAGCCCGAAACATTAAATGTTAATACCTGAACATACAAAAAACGCCCAGTCGAGCGCTTATTGCAATATATCGAATTTGATCAAACCTACGCTACTGGAGCTGGAGTTGGAGTTGCTTCAGCTGGCTTTGCTGCATCAGGAGCTACCTCCTTCTTTATTGGACTTTTCTTTGGAAGAACGTTTATTTTCTTACCTGTAATAACCTTTTGAGATACAAGGAAATTATGAAGAGTATCTGAAAGCTTTGCACCATTTGAAATCCAGTGCTTGATAGCCTCTGTGTCGAGCTGTTCTGCTTTGTTCTTTGTGCGAGAGTCATACCAACCGAGGTTCTTGAGATACTTACCACTCTTTGGACCGTTTTTTGAGTCAGTCAATACAACACGGAATGTTGGTTCGTGTTTGCGTCCTGTGCGCTGTAGTCTGATGATAAGCATATGTGTAGAAAGGGATAGTATCAGAATATGGCTTATAGCGCAAGCTTCTCTTTACTTAAAATGGAGGATATTAGCAAAACAGTCTTTTTTATATCACTTTTTTGAGTCCACCTACCAAAAGAGAACCGAAGTGAAGTTTTACTATCTGCACCAATTGATTTCAATACATAAGACTCGTCTTCATCTCGAAGGCATGAGCTTTTAGTAGAACAAGCAATACCCTTTGCATCAAGTTGAAATAAGAGGAATTCATTATCAATTCCTGGAA
>CAIRAF010000002.1 GCA_903876465.1 uncultured bacterium
GAAATAAGGAGATAATAGATCATACCAAGTAATGCTACAGGTATGCCGAACATAGTTGAATAAGGGCTCGTGAGAACTGTCTCACAACCCGCAGTCGTACATGGTGGAATGACATTTCTAAAATGTTCAATGGTCAAAAAAGAAGCATCAGTAAAGCCGAGTATAGCTATAATGAACAAAACAATAACAATTTTATTTGGAACTGCCTGAAGCGGCCGCTTCAATAAGTGATTTAAATGCTTCATAACTTTGTGGATTAGTGATTGCCTTACCATTAACAAAGAAGGTTGGAGTTTGATTTATACCTATTTGCTCACCTTCGGCCAGATCATCTGCAACCAACTTTTTGGCAGCGTCACTATCGAGATCGGCTTTGAACTTTGTCATATCAAGACCAATTTTCTGAGCATATCCATCCAATATCGTATGCGCATCTGGAAGATCGCTCCAATCTTTTTGATTTGAATAAATAAGATCAAACATTTCCCAGAATTTTCCTTGCATAGCTGCAGCTTCAGAAGCTTGTGCGGTAATAGGAGCATTTAAGTGCTGAGGTAGAGGAAAATGGCGGAAAACTAGACGCATGGTAGTAGAAGCTTCATCAGTCAGACGCTTTACCAAAGGATAGTAAGCTCCACATGCAGGACATTCAAAATCTCCATACTCAATCATGGTAACTGGAGCATTAGCTGGTCCCAAAATATGGTCGGCTGACGTAACAGGAGCTGGAGCAGATAGGCTCGAACCGGCTACAGGTTTATTCATAGCTACTGCAAGACCCCACATAATAAGGCCAAGGATAATAATAAAACATGCCCAAAAAATTATACGTTTAATATTCATAAGACAAGTATAGCTGAAGTGGCTTAAATAACCAACAACGCATCACCAAATGAATAAAATCTCATTTTTTCTTTAATTGCTCTCTCATATATATCGCGCCAATTCTTTTTTGCACCTTTTGACTGCAGAAAAGCGTCAACAAGCATGATGAGTGATGTATTTGGAAGATGGAAATTGGTTATGATAGCATCAACAATTTTAAAATCATATGGAGGCGTGATCATGAGTGACGTCTCTCCAGTATAGCCTTCGCCTTTCAAGATAAATTCTGCAGTCGATTCTAGAGTGCGCGTAGCTGTGGTGCCGGAAGAGATTATCAATCTTCCCTCTTTTTTCGCATTCATTATTTTTTCAGCTGACTCTCCACTGACTTGTATCGGTTCTGCATGCAATTTTTTGTCTAGGATATTTTGAGGAGTCATAGGTGAAAATGTACCACGACCTACATGTAGAGTAACGTAGGTGCGATCTATTCCTTTTGATGCCAAAGTCTGAAAAACCTGTTCAGTGAAATGCAGTGAGGCAGTTGGAGCAGCTACAG
The DNA here is from genome assembly GCA_903876465.1 of uncultured bacterium. Taxonomy (GTDB): domain Bacteria; phylum Patescibacteriota; class Minisyncoccia; order Phycocordibacterales; family PALSA-1337; genus C7867-002. The sequence goes on from CAIRAF010000002.1 coordinate 1,385, forward strand.
AAGAAGGCTTTGAAGCAAATATTGTTTGATATTTATCTCGAGCTTCGGTTTCATTCAAACTACTATGAATATAAGGCGGCAATGGAGTTTGTCCGTGTGCTTGGCATATCTTTTCAAATTCTTCAACAGATACGTGAAGCCTGAAAGTAAATTCTTCATTGTGTTGTTCAACCACTTCGAGAAGACCTTTATGGTTAAAGAAAAGATTATCACCTACTGAAAGTTTCCTATCTGGAAGTCCTTTGATTGGCCCTTGTTTATCCCATTCATTGATAAGAAAAAGGATACGGACTGAACCACCAGTCAATTTCATAAGTTCGAGGCGAGCTGGCACAACCTGGGTATCATTTAGAACTAATACTGATTTAGATGGAATATAACGTGATATGTGGGCGAATGTATCCATAACTATTTCATCTGTCTTTGTACTATAAACAAATAGTTTAGCCGAATCACGTGGCTCAGCTGGAGCATGAGCAATCAATTCTTGTGGTAGATGATAATTATAATCTTGGGGTTTCATATTTTTAAATTAATGATGATATTTCTCACCACGGATAATCGTACAGGCTCTATATATTTGTTCAGCGAGAATCAATCGAACAAGTTGGTGTGGAAAAGTTAATCTTGATAAGGCTAAAGTTTGATTCGCCTTTTTGCGCACCTCATCATTCAGACCATAAGAACCACCGATTACGAAGATGATTGTTCTAACACTTTCATTCAAACACGTTTCGATCTTACCGGCAAAATCTTTTGAATTGAACTCCTTCCCTATTTCATCGAGAGCGATGACGTATGAACCTGACCCGCATTTCTCAATAGCATCTAGAAGATTATTATTATCTTTCTCCTGATCAACTCCAACAATATATTTCCATTCACAAGGATAATAATGCAAGATGCGTTCGGTGTATTCATGAACTATTTCATACCCAGAGAAATCTTTTTCTTTACCAATCGCAATAATGAGTATCTTCATATGAAATTCATTACATTATAAGAGACTACCAAACCAGACAATCAGATATATTCCAAGTAAATTTCCAATAAATGATACGAGCATAAGTGTCCAAGTACGTGTCTTTGAAAAACCAAGAAGAGTAACACCAAACTCATCAGGTAAAGGTGATGCAATGATGACAGCGCCTAACACTGGGGCCATCCACTTGTAAAAACCGACATGAAATGAAGCGGTGAAATGCTTCATAAATTTTGAGCCGAATGAACCCAGAACATCATTTGCAAACCTATCTCGAATGAAATAGAAAAGGATTAAATCTCCACAAACAGCACCCAATGCTCCCCATAGGGCAACTGTGAAAGCTGGTGCGTGGAGAGCAATGTGACCTAGAGCTACAGATGCCGGAGCAATCGTGAAAGCTGAAGTGAAAAATATTCCAGCAACAAAACTTGCAACTGCAGGATTACCAAATAAAGGAATGATACGATCTATGATACCGATGTCAGATAATATGATCGCTATGGTAGCTCCTATGAGGATAAAAAATAGGTCTTTGGCGAGCTCATGTCTAGCAACTGTTTTACGCATTGTTTTGTGTTATCTGTCTCTCATCTACCTTCTCTTCAGAGTCTGCCTGATTTGTACCTTCTATGATCTGTACACCTATTCTACGTTCTAGAAATGCACGAATCTCCTCCGCCAGATCAGCATCGATAGGGTCAAAAACAGTATCTGTTTCATCGTGCTCTTTGACATCTTCATGTCCAGCAGTAATCATGATTAGACGACTCACCCCAAACAAACGATGAGAAAATGTTCTGACAAGATTGATGTCTTGGATCTGGCGATAAGGAATAGATATCTCTGTTTGACTAAGTAACCCTTTACGCATCTTTAGACTGAATTCATCCAAGACAAAAATGTAATTCCTGTACTGAACAAGCCCAATGATGAGTGTGACCAAAAAAAGAATAATACTTCCAAGAAATAAAAGAATATTCAATGAAAAAAGTCCGCTGGAAATAGTTGAGACTGTACCATGATTTATTTGTCCTCCAAGAGAAGTGATACCGGCTATACCCAAAGCGAGAGATGGTATGAGGAAAGCCAAAGCACCAGATATTATAAAAAGAATAAAACCGACCGTCGTCCTGCGAGAAAGTAAGAGGAGGAGAGTTTTTCTGCCCAGATGTTGTGGTTGACCGACTACAATCATTGGTCAATTATAGCCTCAAGCGAGGACTAATGCTAATTGGTATTGGCGCCCTCTATCAGTTGAGGAGTACTGGTAGTATAAATTATTGGTCGTGGGGGCGTGTAGGAGCCACCATCGGTATTGCCGGCATCGATAGGTGTTTGTACTGGAAAATACTTATTCACGACTTGCTGCTGTTGATCTATATTATCCTGAGTAACTGGTGTAACAGTCGAACTCCCCCCAGAATCAGTGACTCCAGCAGCTTTTTCGGCATCAGATAGTTCACCTTGTGCATTATCTATAAGCGAAATGGCCGTATCTAAAAATGACTGATCAGAACCAGAACTCGAACCAGAATTATTCAATACGGTTTGCAATTGAGTTACATACTCCTGCATAAGAGTAAGTTCTGTATTTGCTTGATCGATAAGAGTTGTATTTGGCGTATTTGAGTCTTTAATCGAGTTTATTGTATTATGCCATTCGACTAAAAGTGAATCTATCTTGCGACGTAAAGTATCAGCTCTTAATTTAGTTTTATCAATGTCAGTCAGAGCATCTGCGACAGAAGTATATGCATTTACTCCGATACTATTCAATTCTGCCTGTGCTGAATAAGTTTCTTTCATTATATTCAACTTATCTACTTCAGCCTGTGCCTTTGTCTTTGTATTAAAAGTCTGAACGACAGTGTTGAAATTTTGACCTTTAGAATTTGTATCTTTGTACAGATAAATCGAACCTGCGATGATACCCGCAATTACAAGCGTAAGTGATCCATATAAAAGTATGTTAGATACGATTTTTGGCATGTTTGTATTTTAACGCACTTCAGGAATAACTACCTGGAATAAAGATCCTCTACCGAGACCTTCTGATGAAAAAATCATTTTTCCATAATGACGCCTAACAATAGACCGTGCCAGATAAAGTCCAACACCGAAGCCTTCAGTATCTGTAGAGCGAGCATTGTCAGCGCGAAAAAATTTCGTGAATATCTTACCGGCATCTGATCGATCTATTCCAATACCACTATCTTTGACAGATATAACCACTTTTGAACGAAAGCCTCTTCTCAATTGTGAGACCGCAATATCAACATTTTTACCTGTTGGTGTATAAGTACATGCATTTTCTAGAAGTGTTTGAATAACGAATTCAAATCGTGGTTTATCTATTTTTGCCCACAATTCTTCGGCTGAACATTGGATTCCCAAGAAGATATTTTTTTCATGGAAACGTGAACTGAATTCATCTGTTACCGTATGGACGAAAGAACATATGTTTGTGCGAGCAAATGAGTATCCTCCCCGTGATGACTTATCTGAATCAGCAAGTTCAACCATAGTATTGGTAATGCCAACCAAATGCTCGTTTATTTTTCTCATTTCATCGAGATTCTCGCGTTTAGTAGAGTCCTGTTCTTTCGATGACATATTTTCTAGGATCCATTTTGCTTCTGACAAAGGCGTACGAAATTTGTGAGCGATGATGCTTATAAACTCATCCTTCATGCGCTGACTTTCACGTATGTCCTTAATCAAGCGATAAACGGCGTATATAAGAAGTACTCCAAATATAACTGGCATAAGGAGATTTGGATAAAAAACCATGTATGAATTATAGCATTTTGAAATTATTTTAATATTTCCTTATGGCCATGTTTTAAATTATGTATAAAATACCTTCTTTTTAAGGCAGCTTCATCGCCATACTTCACAAATAATTTCTCATGATCAGAAGGAATATATCCACGTGTCTCAAGATGTGCAATGGCACAAAAATAATTTTCAGTCCTCCCTGCTATCGTCGAAGCATAATGGAGCCAACCATTCACATATCCACAATATGCACATCCAATTTTTTCAGGCCATGAAAGATAAGGTAATTTCTCACGATCAAATATTTTTATATATTCAGATCGCTTTACGAGTGCGATTCCGTAGATTGGAAAAGCTATACGATGATATATCTCGACAAATATATCAGCTATGACAACAGGGACTATCATAAGCCAGATCAATGGAGCGGCTACGAGATTACGCAAGAAAAAATTTTGTGATCCCTGTGGTTGTTGTTTGATTAAATACATATTTTATAGTTCGTCGATTTCGATTTCTTCTGGTGAATTATTTCTATAGTAATGTCTGAACCCAATACGAAGAAAAAGCAGGATAACCCACATACTCTCTGCGATCCATGGAGAAATAAATGCAATTGGAATAGAAATTAGAAAAATAACAGGTGTACTTAAACTAAAGAAGGCAAAAATCTTTATGAAATTATGATTTAAATAACTAGTAATGAATAGGTGTTTCTTATATGCGTGCTGCCCTATCAAATATTGGAAGATGCCTATCATTGCAAAACATAGTGCTGACATGACTACCGCATCGGTATCACCCATATGAGTCCCGAGAACTGAAGCAATGAATGGAAAAGTAGTGACAAAAAACAATAATGTATTATTGAGTCGAACAATCGTACTATCATAATCTTTTATAATGGCAAAAAGTCGGGTATGTGACATCCAGAATCGAGCAACTATAAAAAAAGTTAGTGCGTAACTAATAAATGCAGGTGTATTACTTTGAATAAGCGGAATTATGGAACGTGTTCCTGAAGTAACTGGTAGATTTATGAGATTCAAGACAAGCAAGGTGATCGCAAAAGCAAAGACTCCATCAGTGAAGCCTAGGATTCTGTCATGAGGCCATGCACTTCGGTCTCTTTTTGTTGTTTTTATTTCATCCATACAGCTATGTTAGTAGAGAAAATGCCGTTGTTCTGAGCGCTATATTACAAAAAGAGCATTACTTGATGAATATATTGTAACTCTGTAGTGTTTCAAACGGCTTATTTTATATGAATAAAAAACGAGGAAAAAATGTAAAAATACACACTTCATTAAATATCGCTAGCGACGAGTTATTTAAGATTGTTTCAAAAGCAAAAATTAAAGATGGGAAAATATTAGAAAACAGAAAACGCACAGCAAAAATCGTTCCGTTAAAAATCAAAATTTAAGTGCCAAAGATATTGTCGTATTAATAAATTTAGGATAATAATAAAATATATGTTACTCACAATTGCAATCATACTCATCGTTCTATGGCTCTTGGGCATTGTCACTTCCTACACTCTTGGTGGATTTATTTATGTACTTCTCGTGATTGGAATAATCTTGGTTATTGTTCATCTTGTTCAAGGAAAAAAATTACTATAAAAAATAACCGCACAACTGCCAAGGCAGTTGTGCGGTTGCGAAATTAACAATCAACTTTGAACATTGGTCTTAAATATTTTCCCATTAGGCCCGACCCAGCCAATTACCTTCATGCTGGTATTTTGACCGTTTTGAGAGAACCAGAAATGCAGTTGAAGGAATGGAACCTTCATATGTTTCTTGAAGAAAGCCAGTCCAACCCTGAGCATGCGGTCATTGGGAGGAATATCGGAGCTGTCTATACACTTCGTGACCAAAGTTTCTGTTCTGTATGCCAAGAGGCTTGCCCTGGCTATCACCGTCTCATCATCGCAACCGATCAAGAGAGGAGCCTCCTCTGAGCGCAGTTTATCAATGTACGATTCTGTCCATTCAGGCTCAGCATGTGAAAGTGCGAAAGTCACTTCTTCAAGGGTGACAGCTGCTACATAGGCACAGTTTGCAGCTTTAATTGGACAGAGTTTCAGTGATGAATCGTAGAGCTTAGTTTGTTTTCGTATCATATGATTTTCCTTTCGGAATGGCTCATGTATGGCCATTTTTTCAGTTGTTTGGTCGGTTTCCGCCACGCGGACCGATGACTATTACTTTGTAGTTATATCACACAAAATAGATTAATGTCAATATATAAAAAACAGACCGCAGATTTTACTCTGCGGTTGCTTGATTAAATATGAAATGAATTTATTTTGAAGCATCGACATCTTCTACATCAACCCACTTCCCACTTTGACGAGCCATGGCTTCGTGTTCCTTGGCAATTTTCAGAGCTTGTCCAAAATCGAATATAGGTTCTGCATTGACACAGCAACCCGCATAAATCGAATGGGCTTTGGATGGATCAATACTGTTGTAAACAAAAAACACTGGGTATTGAATACGATCTTTGGACACTTCTGGATGAGTCCCGATATTTATCCAAATTTCCTTGCGGATTACAATGGATGAGGCCCGACTACCATCAGGTGCCCACAGGACAGTCACTCCGTATTGGTCTGGCCGAAGTTGTTCAGCGAAACACTCTTCGTAGGTGTGAACTTTTTTGCACCGCGGACATTTTATGCCCTCGGGCGTAGCGAGGAGTTTTTCGCAATCCGGACAACGAAACTCCGACGTTGGTTTTTTGATGCTCTTTGGCATTCTTGACCTTTCTCATTGGATCCTAAGTAGACTCAGGATTTTTTGTTTGATTACAAAGACCACGCACACTCATGCTGGTCTTTTTGCAGAATATCATGAAAATACTACCATGTCAAACACTTCCCTTCCGGTCTCTTATTTTTTTAGTGGGGTCACTGCCCAAAAACTATTATAAGTGTGCTGAAAATCTAAAATTATTCAATCACCAGCCGGCACGCAATAAACTTAGGGCCATTAATATAGATAGAATAATAACAGGTATACTAATAATAATCGCCACAATTGAAAGACCCTTCCCTTTTAATTCCGGTGAAACTTTTATTTCTCTTAGTGATAGAATCCCTAATATAAAACCAATAATCAAAAAAAATGGAAGTAACCATATCCCTACAAAGGCTATTATGAATCCGACAGCACCGATTACCCCATAAATTCCACCATTTTGTATAAAACCCAAAGGAAGCCTGCTGGTCAAAATAACACCTATGACATATATAGTAATTGGAACTATAACTAGAAAAAATGCCCAGACTGATTTTTTACAATAATTTGTATTCATACCAAAAGTATATCACTGCAGTTTGATTTCCGTTAGGGTCATTATTTTAAACCGCTCAACATAGACCTGAAAAATCGTGGGTGGCTAGAGAGAATCGAACTCTCGATATCGGCTCCACAAACCGAAGTTTTACCACTAAACTATAGCCACCATGTAGCGAACTCTAACGATTCCTATTCCCCACTCTCATCTACTTATAGGTTGGGGGTTGCTCAGTTATACCAGATTTATGGTTAGTAAGTCTAGCGAGAGCGTAGAAGAGCGATGATAATCTATTCAAAAAAGCGAGTGTGGCAGGATCGATTTTGAATTCATTTGCTTCAGCACCAGCGATAACACGGCGCTCTGCTTTACGTGCCAGTGTGCGAGATACATCAAATAAAGCAGCGAGCTCAGTTCCACCAGAGATAAAGAAAGTTTTTATTGGTGGTAATTCCTTCTC
>CAIRAF010000003.1 GCA_903876465.1 uncultured bacterium
ATATAAAGTAATAATTGTCTTCGTTGTCTGTAGTACTGTATTCAAATATTATTTATTTTCAGTGCACGAGAGTGTGCGTTGGACAAAATTGGTTAAGAAAACTGTGCCTTGGTTTGGAATTCTAATTGTTGTAGCTGTTATTGTTGGCGGGTTTGTCATTATTGGTTCACCAGCACAACTGAGGGCTGTGCGCTTTGATGAACAAAGAGTGCAAGAGCTTTTAAATATTCAGGGGCAAATCGTCAATTATTGGCAAAAGAAATCTGCTTTGCCACAATCGTTGGCAGATCTCAATGATTCGATTTCAGGGTTTATAGTGCCAACTGATCCAGAGACAGGGAATGCATATGATTATTCTACTAGTACAATTATTAACACTAATACTGATCAAACCAGTCAGGTCTTAACTTTTTTTAAGTTATGTGCGACATTTGCTACAAAAGCAGATGTAAATAGTGCAACACCACCAATAGATCCATGGCAACCTTCTACACCATGGGTACATCCTATGGGCTACGCTTGTTTTTCTAGAATTATCGATCCGAAACTGTATCCAACAACTCCAGTAGTTAAATAAATACAAAATATGTCACTGAAGGCTTGATTAGATTTTCCTTTGACTTTGAAGGCTATTTTCCGTATGATGTAACCTCATTTAAATTTATTAAAAACCGCGCCAAATCTACATAAAAGCGCTAATTAATGGAGTAAACACAAATAAAACTATGAATCTCGGTAAGAAAACAAAGATCGTCTGTACTATTGGCCCAGCAACTGAATCTGCAGAAATGCTCGAAAAACTCACACTCGCTGGTATGAACGTAATGCGCCTCAATTTCTCTCATGGCGATTTCGCTGAACATCAAGGCCGTGTTGATAATCTTCACAAAGTAATGAAGAAGCTCGACAAGCGCGTGGCAATTCTTCAAGATCTTGGTGGCCCAAAGATTCGTATTGGTATGTTCAAGGATGAAAAGGGAATTGTCCTTAAAGCTGGTCAGACTTTTACTCTTACAACTAACGAGTCAGAAAAACTTACTGGCGATGAACATCGTGTTTACATCAACTATCCAAAACTTCCTGCTGAAGTAAAAGTTGGTGGAACTATTATGGTTCATGATGGCAAAAAGCGTTTGGAAATCACTAAGATCAAAGGCAATGACATTGTCTGTAAAGTTATTGTTGGTGGTCCTCTTGGTCCAAAGAAAGGTGTAAATCTACCAGATGCTGAACTTACTATTCATGCTCTTACTGCAAAAGATCGCAAAGATCTAGAATTCGGTCTCAAGAATAAAGTTGATTTCTTCGCACTTTCATTTGTTCGCAGAGCTGAAGATATTCATGAACTTCGCGAAGTTCTCAAAAAGGCAAAGTCTGATGCACGCATCATTGCCAAGATTGAAACTCCACAGGCTCTCAGTTGTCTCGAAGCTATTGTTGAAGCGGCTGACGGTATCATGGTTGCTCGTGGTGATCTCGCTATTGAGATTCCAGCTGAAGAAGTGCCAATTGCTCAAAAACGTATGATTGATCTTTGTATTGCTGCTGGTAAGCCTGTTATCGTCGCAACACAGATGCTCGAATCTATGATCAAGAGTCCAATCCCAACTCGCGCTGAAGTCTCTGATGTTGCCAACGCTATTAAAGATGGCACTGACGCTATCATGCTTTCAGAAGAAACAACCCTTGGTGAATATCCAGAAGAAGCTGTCAAAATGATGACTAAGATTGCACTTCGTGTTGAAGCTGACAATTGTTCTTGTGAAAATATGGTTGATCATGAAGAAATGCATGGTGACACTGATGTTATTTCTCAAGCCGCAGTTCGTGTGGCTCATGACGTTGATGCTTCATTCATCGTGGCTCTCACACGTTCTGGTCGCACAGCTCGTATGATTTCACGCTATCGCCCAAGTGAGCACATCGTTGTTTTGTCAGATACTTCAAAGCATATCAATAAGCTCGCACTTTCATTTGGTTGTGATCCAGTTCACACAGAGAATTTCAAAACAGTTGAAGAAGCTATGGTCGTAGTACGCCAAGTCGCTCTCAAGAATAAGTTGGCCAAAAAAGGTGAGAAGGTTGTGCTTGTCTGGGGATTTCCATTCGGCCGATCAAAGGATACCAACTTGATTTTGGTTGAGACGATTTAAGAAAAGTTGGTCCGCGCTTAAAGGACGTTGCGTGGACGTGACTTCGCTAAATCAAAAACGCCGGTGAAAGCCGGTGTTTTTTGATATAATTCAAATATGGAAGATTGGCACCAAAAAGAAAATCCATTTGAGTCAAAAGATTATTTCAAAGAAGCTGACATTGTAGTTTTAGCCGAAGATGTTGGTCATGGCAAACACACAGAAACAATTTTGTCATTTCTTGATCAATTTGGGCCTCAATTAAGAGGACTTTTAATTGAGAAATCAATTGATCTTCAAAAATCAATTGATAATTATATACAAATGGGTGAAGTTGATGCTCATTTAGAGAATCTATTTAAAGGCGCTTTAAAAGAAGGAAAAGATCTAAGAGAAGAAACTTTAGTTATACTTGATAAGGCAAAAGAGCTAGGGATATCTGTTATTTGTTTTGATGCTGCCAAAAAGCAATCCGCAGTTCATAATAAAAGAAATGACAGAGGATATTGGTTTATTAGAGGTGAAAGTCGTGACGATGACATGTTTGAGAATGTTAAGGAGCAATACGAGAGTAGTAATGGAAAATACGTTGTAGTAATAGGTGCGGGCCATACCAGCCAAGAAGCAAGTGGTCGAAATCAAGAAAACTTTGGCCAGAAAATGAAAGAAGAATTTGATGATAAATGTCTTGTGATTAGGATGGCTGGTGTAGATAGAATAAAATCTGAATCTACTGGCATATATGACGATGTTGTAGTTGGTTAAAGAAGAGTGATACAATATCTCCATGCAGAAAAGCGATTACATCATCCGCGACATGCCGATGTTCCTCGACCGGTCTTCCTATGACTCACAAGAGTATCCACTCTTGATTAGGGATCTGCCTCCGGAAGGGAAACCTCGCGAAAAGCTCTTGGCTCAAGGTCCAGAAGCTCTTTCAGCGCGCGAATTATTGGCTATCGTTCTGCAAGTCGGTACTGTCAAAGAAGATATCTTAGAAATGTCAGAGCGTATTCTTCGGGGATACGGCGAGACCAACGTCCTTACTGAACGTGATGCAAACAAGCTTGCCACTGAAGCAAATATTCCTATTGGCAAAGCGATGCAAATCGTGGCACTTGGCGAACTCGGACGCCGCACTTATGACAAGAGGGAATCAGGCTTCAAAACTATTCGCAATGCTCGAGATGTTTACGAATATTTAGTTGATATGCGTAATTTACCAAAAGAATATTTACGTGCACTTTTCCTCAATGGTCACAACCGTGTCATCCGTGATGAAGTTATCTCTATAGGTACTGTCAATTCAAACATCGTTCATCCACGTGAAGTTTTTCGTTCAGGAATAGAGTCTAACGCAGTTGCTGTCATTCTCGCTCACAATCATCCATCAGGCGAAGCGATTCCATCTACTGAAGACGAAGATATCACCAAGCAACTCATCCAAGCAGGAAAAATTCTCGGAATACGCGTTCTCGATCACGTCATCATCACAAAAGAGGCCTTCACAAGTGTGAAAGCTGATTACTAATAGCGCGCCAGCGCTTTACAAATGCGCAAAGAAAATGATTCGCGATTATACGATTACATCACCATCTCTTGATGGTATTTTGTCGCACGAAAGTATTGAATATGAAGGTCTCAAAAGGCCAACCGAGATTATCCGAGCTTTTGATAAGCCAAAGAATGAGCGCATCCCAGAAACTATTACTCCAGAAAAGCGCCAAATTCTACAAGATTATTACCATGACCTCTACGGCCTCTTCATGCGTAAAATGAGTCAATTCATGACAGATACCCAGGCTACCTCTGAAATAGAGCTCAAATTAATGGCTCTTTTGCAGGAGCTAATCAAGGTTAAGAGGCTATTGACTTTAGAGCATATAGTGTGATATAATACACCCAGCTGAATGTTCTTTTAAAACGTGAGAACGGACGGCTACAAACAAAAACAACGGGACATACATGTCCCATACAGAAAGGATAGTTGTGAAAGAAATCAGTGAAGCTGCAAAGCAGTTGTTCAGTAAGGTCACTACCGTAGTTATGCACCAGGCGCCTCATCTCGATGAAATCCTTGCATTTTACCTTATCCAGAAATACGGAGGGATCAACCCTTGCCCGCGTTTCGTTAAGGCAGACATTATCGGCACTGAAGCCGATCACGACCGCAACGGCATTTTGCCGATCGGTTGTGGCGAGAATTGTCGGTTCAATGAGCATCGCAAAGACATTGAACGTTTGCCTGGCGAATGCGCTACGACACTCGTGGCAAAATTCATGGGCATCAATGAGGAGCCTGAACTGAAACGGCTCATTGCTGAAGTCCTGGCGTGTGACACCAAGTCGGGTTGTTCCCCGACGCAGTTGGCGGAAATGGTCAAAGTGGCCAACCGTCAACTGAAGACCAGTCCATTCAACGTCCTTAAATGGACACTCGGCGCATTCCAAGCGATTATCGCTGACGAGCAGTATCACTACACTGGTTTGCCCGGCGAGAAAACTTTGCCGGTAATCCTGAAGCAGTTTGACACGGAAGGTGATTACTTCGGCGAAGACAAACGTGTTCGTGATCATATGTTTCGCTTGGCTGAGGACAGTGAACGCAATTCGAACAATCGCGTCACTGAACTGGCCTCGATCGTGAGGGCCATGTATCGTTTGCCTCGCGAGGAGAAGCACATCCTCGAATGGGTCGAGACTCCTTTGCTTCAGATGCGTGATGACCAACTGGAATTCCAGAAAACGGTCGATGCGTTTCGCAAGCAGAAGATGATCGAAGTCGAAGTTCAGGGCTCTCGCGGCTCCGGATACATCAACTGCCTCGTTGTCCATAGTGACAGCCTACATGCTGCACGAGCAGCTCGTTTCATCGGTGCCAAGGTTGTTGTTGTGCGTAATTCCGCCGGCAACGTCATGGTTAGCGTTGACACGAAGCTTGAGTGGCTGAACCTGTCCAACATGACACGCATGATTCGTTGGTTGGAGTTGCCGACTGACGGCAAGGATGTCGAATGGAAGTCATTGGGTGTGCCGGCTACGCACGATCTCGTGCCTAACTGGTATTACTTCAAGAAGGCTGAGCAGTTGTTCAACGGCTCTCAGACTCATCAAATGCCGGCATCGAAGATCAGCACGCAGGCACTCATCGAAGTGCTCAAGTGCTCGTTTCATCATGAGTTGGTGCAGTACTGGTGCAAAGCTCGCCATATCAATTGGCAGCCGATTCCGAAAAACATCAAGCCTTTGGAAAAAGCATTAGCTGCTTCCGAACTGGCTGAAAAAGCTGAAACTGCAACAGTTGCAGCATAAGACTCACGTTATATATCGCAAAGAGGCCTCAACTATTTGAGGCCTCTTTTTTATTACCTTATTTAAATATCCCGCCATACCTTCATACTTTCATACTTTTATACTATACTTCCTCCATGACTACCCGCGACTATTTCCAGGGCAAACGCATAGCTGTTATAGGTTTGGGACCTCATGGGGAAATGGTTGCAGATGTAAGATTCCTCATCAAAGCCAATTCGCTCGTTTCTGTCTATGATCTCCGCAGTGAAGCCCGTCTCAAGAATCACATTGTCTTTCTACGTTCTGTTGGCTTGGCCAACTATGTTTGTAGTTCTATTCCTCCAGATGATCTTCTGGACATGGATCTTATTATTCTTTCACCTGAATATCCTCGAGATTCTTCATTTCTTAAAGGTGCCAGAGAAAAGGGAATACAGATAGAATATCCAGAAACTCTTTTCTTTCGTTTAGCACCACCAGTCACTGTTGTTGGTATTATGGGTGCTTGTGGCAAAGCTACAGTTGCATCCATTCTTACACCACTTCTCGAAGTGGCTTGTGAAGCCAGTGGTACAGAAAATCTTTTTCATCTAGATCCAGAATCAGGTGACGGTATACTTTCTTCACTTAAAAAAATAAAGAGTGGCGATATTGTTCTCATCCGTATCGTTGAGTCCATGATGCAAGAGCTTCATGAAATGCGCATTAGTCCGCATGTAGCAGTCTTTACTACTGTGCCACCAAAGGGGTCATATTCCGCAAATCCTTTTGAAATATTAACCTATCAAACTTATAATAATTTTATTGTAGCGAGCGACGAAGTTATTGACGCTATTCATACATTTAAATTTCAACCAAAGGCAAAAATGCTTCGCACCAAGCCTTCTATCATTCCAGCGTCGTGGACTTTCAGTATGGGTGAAAAAGGTCCATGGAACCATGATCGTGAAAATGCCGCACTCGCTCTTCAAGCCGCCAGATTATTCAAAGTTCCTGATGAAATTGCTGAAACTTATATAGAGAAATGGAAGCCTTTGAAAGGTCGTCTTGAGCTAGTCAAAAAGCTCAAAAATATTGAGTTTTATAATGATACAGCCTCGGTTCTACCTGACTCTACGATTGTCGCTATACGCACTTTAGCAACCAACCGCAATCTTGTACTTATCTTGGGCGGAGCACTCACTGGATGCGATTATAGCGAGTTATATGGCCTTTTACCGCTCTATGTTCACGCTGTTATCTTGATTCCTGGGAGTGGGACTATGAGAGAGCGTAAAATCTTGAATACGATTGATACCGCACTCATTTATTCTGCACCATCAGTAGAAGAAGCTGTTCGCATGGCGCGCGACTATGCTCGAGTAGGTGATAAAATTTTATTTAGTCCAGGATTTTCTGCTGGTGGTTTTGATGCATCACGAGCGGAGAGAGGAGAGAGGTTTGTTAGAGCAGTGAGGGGGTTATAAATTATTTTTCTACTCATTACAAAAAGCACCCGAGTGGGTGCTTTTTGTAAATGAAGTAAATCGAAATTACTTTAACTTTTTTTATCTACCTTTCTTAATTTCTATATCCTTCTTAGACCCAATGTCTTTATTGCCCGGCTTATTGTTATTGTTGTCTACATGATTATCTTTTCCTTGATTACCATGGTTGTCATTTTCTACGTGACTGACACATTGACCTTGATTGTTGAATCCTGGTGTTGAAGTAGAAGTTTTCCAACCGCCATCTTTACAATCATCCTTATCATTATCTTTAGGTGGTTTTACAACTGGTGGAGTTGTTGTGGCGTATATAGTTGTTGAACTACCTGTAACATTGAGATTTTCTGCTGTTACAATTTTGCCATTAGCCAAAGTAACTGTTGCAACTACTCTTGTTGCAGGAACACTTTGACCGTATTGAGTTGCTCTAACATTTGTCCAATATCCGTCAGTAGCATAGGCGAAGTTTCCAGATACATCAAAAGGTGATGAGAACTGGGTGCCAATTATGTCTGTATTGAACTTAGGAAGTATTGCTACATTTGTCTGTAATAGATTAGTTCCAGAGTATAATTTAACAATTACTGACGTTGCTCCTGCGAATGTATCACCAGCGATACCAAAGCCCGCTGTGTATCCTTTTAGAGTTCCAATTCCAGTATCGTAGTTTACTACTCCGAAATCTTCAGCTGACAAAATTATTGAAGAAGGTGTACCTGTTGCAGTGACCCAGGTTCCAGCTCTTGTTCCTCCTTGATAATTATCAGACCATGTACCGCTTATTGTTCCAGAAGCGATCGTTCCTACTATATGCATGGTCGTCTGTGGAGTGACCGCATCAGCTGTAGCTGTATAGTTGGCTGTAAAGTCGATAGTGTTACCACTGACTGTGCCTGAGTTTACTACCCAAGTATAGACATTTGCTCCAGCAGGGGAACCGCCATGTCCAGTGATATTTCCTGAACTGTCTTGAGTCAAAGACATATCATGAGGATAGTCTGTACCAAGATAATTCATATTGATAACGTAATTTCCTGTGACATTCCAATTAGGTGCTGTAGCTGCCAATGCAGGCAAGGCTATTCCTACTGGTAATATAGATGCTATTGCTACCATGCTCCGAATTAGATATTTTTTCATATTTTGTTTATTTTTTAATTGTTTTAATTGGTAATTATTGTTAAGTATTTTGGTAAATTATTAGTCGATACGCAAAAAAGAGAGCACTAAAATTATTATGCTGATAATATTATCGACAGGTTTAATGCCGACAGTATGTGACTTGTATTACAGAAAACTGCTATTCTCCACAGATCATACAAACTACTGCGCCATCTATCGTGTGGCCTTCATAAACAGACTTCATAGCACCTACCACTGATAAGGCACTATTATTTGAAATATTTAGGTTCGTATGCTTTTTTACTAGTATTTTAGCAGTCTCAATATCTTCATTAGTTGCTGACCAGCCATAGCCACCAGTTTTTTCAATTAGTGGGATGAGAGTGTTTTTTCGGAGAGCGGTGATGTCAGTTATAGCGTCGGCGTCTGAAAGTTCATCTGGACCGTCGTAGGGATTCAATACAGTTGAAAGGGGATGGCATGATGATGTTTGGACTATGTGGATTTGGGAGACTTGTCTGTTTATATTTGAATCGCTGACAGCCTTCAAAAAATACGTAGCAAGCGCTTGGGCAGTTGTGCCGGAAGAGGTTCCAATGAAGATTGCGCCCAAAGAGTCGTTACCTTTTGTTTTTTTCTTGCCCAAATCGGCGAAAGCATTTGCCAATTCTTCACCTAATGATTCATATCCAACAAGAGCGGTGTCATCAGTTGATTGACGGAGACTGCGGACACCTTCCTTTATAACTTCAGTTAGAGCTTGGAGAGGACGTTCTTTTTTGAGAATACGAATATTGTTGTCAGCATATTTTTGTAATTTCTCAAACTTATGCTCTGCGATATGATTGCCGACAAAGATGTCTAGTGATAGTGATGGAGTAAAAGATTGGTCTGGGGTTGCGGATGAATTGGTCAGATCAATTTCTTTATTAATTTTTTGAATATGAATCGCCGCCGCAAGTGCAGCGTTACCAGATGAAGAAATAGCAAATCGTGTGTCACCAGAAGAACGATAGGTGTCAATCATGACAGGTATCGAGCGACCCTTATGTGAACCATAAGGATGTAGGTCCTCGCGCTTGAAGTAAAGGCTGGAAAGGCCGATAGCTTTGGCGAGATCAGGATATGATTCGAGAGGGGTTACCATAAGTTAAGTCTACATTTAAAAGCCAAAAGTGCAAAGTCCGGACGAAATTTTTTCGTCCATCCATATTTTGAGCCATAGACGATACGCCTTGCACACTCGCCTGTCATTTTGTACTATTCATAGACGGCACAAATACGACAAAATATTTCAATGCCCTTTAATCACCTATGTTCTCACAAGACCTAAAAAACATGAATTCAAAACTTATTTGTCCAGAGTGTAAAAACGAAGTCGATTTATCGCGCTACCCAAACCTTGCTGTTGGCATGGTTGTTGAATGTAACCACTGTGGTATGACCTTGGCTATAAAAGAAATTGGCCCTGAAATCAAGAGTGAGATTGTAGACGAAGGAAAGTAATTAGGAGAGCCTTTTGACAGTTTCCTCAATCATTCCTCGAAATCCATGTGACCCAAGAAAGACGATACAATCGCCTTTTTTTGCATTAAGAATTAGAAAATTCACCAACGATTCGTCATCGTCAAAATATGCGACATCTTTATGTGTCTTCATAATAACTTCAAATAATTGATTACCACCCATTGGTCTAGCTGAATCATCTTCAGCCACCTTGAGTTTAGTTAATCTTGGAACCAATACGTAGTTGGCATCCTTGAAAGCATTGTCGTATTTATGGATCGTTTCTCTCTGGCGTCCACCAATATTCGGCTCATAGACTGCAATTATCTTATTTGTGTAAACCTCTCTCACACTTTCCAATACAGAAGTAGCTTTTTCGGCTGTCGGTGCATGACAATCGAGCACTGTGATTTCACCATCAAGCCTCTTTTCAAATCGACGCTTAATACCTTTGAATGATTTTATTGCCTCAATTATCTTGTCAGCGGGAATTCCAATCTCTCGAGCCATGGCGAAAGCACCGGTAATATTTTCTACATTAAAGCGACCGAGCATAGGGGAGCGGACTTCATAACATGTATCATGAGCGGTGATTTGGAAATGGAGCCCGTTTTTGGTGTAAGTAATTGAATGATATGAATAAGTAGCAGATTCATTTTTACCGTAAGTGACTATTTTTGTTTTGTTCGTTTGTAGAACTTTCTTTACACCCATATCATCTGCGCATGCCACAATCAATCCGGTTTCTGGAATTCCATCAACCAATTTTTGAAATGTATCAAAATAATCTTTCTCAGTAGGGTATAGATCAGCGTGGTCCCAAGATACTGACGTCAACAGGAGATGGGTTGGTGCATAGTGTACAAATTTTGGCCGTTTATCTGAAATAGATATTTGATATTCATCACCCTCAACAACACTCCAATCAGAATCTGATAATGCACCAGTTGGATGTGAAAGGGAAAGTCCACCAGTGAAATATGCTGGCTTTCTTCCGCATTCAATTAAAATATATGAAAGTAAGGCGGATGTTGTCGTCTTACCCCATGTACCTGCCACGACAATTGAATTTTTCTTAATGAAGTACTTTTCAAGAATTTCGGGATATGAATAGACTGGAATACTATGTTCTGTGGCATACAACGTTTCAGGATTTGAAGGACTGGTTCCGGTGCCACCAATCATGACAAAGTCCGGTGTGCCGATTTTTTCTGGATGCCATCCAGCGTAATATTCAACACCAGCTTCATTCAGGTACGTTGAAACAGGTGGAAAAAATCCCTTGTCAGATCCTGTAACTTTGATACCAGCTTTGTGGAAAGCTATAGCAATAGCACTCGTAGCAACGCCACAAATACCTATGACGTGAATGTGTTTTGGTAAATTATTCATTTAATATTTTCTTAACTTTTTCAATGTCGTTTGACCACTTCTTTAATCCATTTGGTCCACCATCAAACCATTCCAGTCCTACAAATTGCAGTTTATAAGTGTCTGTTGGTCTTTGAAGAGAGCCAAGATAAACGTATTTCATACCTGCTTCTTTTGCAAAATTAATAGCACGAATCATCATACCAAGACCCATGTCCTTTGGTGAAGTTTTTAAATCATAGAACGGATATGAGTAATGGAGGATTTTCTGATTGGAGTAACAGATAGCATAGCCAATTGCAGTTGCAGCTTGTGCAAAATTCAGCAATGCATTGAAATTACTCTTACTCTGATCCGTAACCATCTCCTTTATCTTAAATGCACTCATAATTCCTTTGCCGAATTTTGCCGAATAAAAATCACTTCCAATCTTACCAATTTCAATCCCATAGGCAGGTAAGGGTAGTGGACTTATTCCAATACGAAGTGGTTCTGTCTTTTTTAAGACACGCCTATTCTCACTCGACAACTCAAACTTACTTAGATCGATTCTCACAGAGCGCGTCTGATGCATCACTCCTTTACCAATACGTGTAAAGACATAACCTCGCTCATACATATCAGTAATCGCTTTCTCTGAAAAGTCAGTTATTATTTTTTCATCCCAGTGTAGGTATTCCATATTATTTTAGGTCTGCTTCTAATGAAGCGCCAACCAGAAACCAAAGACGACGAAGATAAAATGCAAAACCCAGAATCTCATAACCGTCTTTTCTTCAGTCCAACCCTTTATTTCAAAATGGTGATGGAGTGGTGCCATGGCAAAAACTTTTCTACCAAGGAAATATCTTGAAGCTACTTGGATAAGTACAGATAATGCTTCTATATAGAACATAAAGCCTAGGAAGAAAAGGGAACCAAGCTCACCGATAGCCAATGTGTTCACTGCAAGTAAGGCACCAAGACCGAGAGATCCAACATCTCCCATCATGAATCGAGCTGGTTTAATATTAAAATAAGTATATGTCACGAGTGCGCCAACAGTTGTTGCATTTAAGATGGCAATTTCACCAAAGCCATTGATCCAAGAAAGTAGTGTGAGAGCACTGAAAGTGGTGATAAGCATACCTCCAGCTAGGCCATCCATACCATCAGCGATATTTACAGCATTAGCTGTGAACATAACGACAAGCACGACGATTGGCATGATGAGCCAACCTAAGTCAACGTTGAAGTTGAAAGGAAAATAAATATAATGCCATGCAGGTCCTAACTTTGAATAAACCCACCAAGCAGTGACGGATCCTGCAATAAATTGAAGTATTAGTTTTTCGTGAACAAGAACTCCGCGACGAGTGCGTGAGCCAAACCAAACAGACATGCGTTTGAAGGCGGTCCATGGCAAAGTCACAATATACCAGACTCGCATAGTCCAATCCTTATGTACTCGAATGAGATTCATGATGTGCGCTAGTTTTCGGGACTTGCGTTCAGCACCATAAATACTCATGAGATCATCGATGCCACCCAATAGAGCAGAGATGAGCATGACACTTATTGGTACCCAGGTAAAACTTCGTGACCAATTAAAGAAGAAAGTTATGATTGCAACTGTGATGATAACGAGAAGACCACCCATGATAGGTGTCTGGGTTTTGTAGGCATGAGAACCTAGACCTACTAGTTCAGTCTTGGCTTCTTTTACAACATGAAATCTGTAGAGGATACGTGTAAGGATTGGCACCCATAGAAAGGAGACGATAGTTCCAGCTAGTACAAAACCTATAATGTAGGCCAAATCAGCGGTGCCTTGAAGGATGTTAAGCATGAGTTAAAGCCTAACATATTTTTGTATTATTTTGAATTAAAAAAATGTAGTCGACGCAGTTCGGTCTTAGATTTTTGTGCTCGTAAAAATATACGATTTTCTTGATTGGACTTTCCGTTTTCAGTCCATGATTGTTCTGCGATTGAAGCTTCAGGCTTTATTATTTCAATAATTCCTTGTTTAATACCTGTGCCGTATATACCATCTTCAGGGTATGCCACTGAATGTGAATAGTGGATTTTGGTCGGTATGAAATTTTGATATTCAACTTGATGAATAACTAGCACATGGTCTCTGTCAGAGTTATCTGGTCCACCAAGCATGGTGATTATGTCCCCGGGTTGAATTTCTTTTATTAAAATAATCTTACTATTTATATCATCAGCAAAAGTTGCCACATCACAATTTTCTATAGGACGAAGTGCACATCTCATTTTTCCTATGAGTCCGTGACAATTGATAAAGTGTATATGTTTATCAAGATGACCTTTCTTCAAATCTTCACACTCGGAATTCAAGACATAATATGTAAAAGCAGAACAATCAATGCCGATATTATTATCAGTAAGAGTTTTTTTAAGAAGATCGCTTGTGATTAGAGATTCATTTACGTGACTTTTGACCAATATGCCTTTTATTTCTTCAAATATTTCTTGCGGACTTCCTTTACCAATGGTGCTACGAAGGGCCGCACGAGCTCGAACTGTTTTATTGTTAAAATAAGGTACAGAGCATTCTGCTTCAGCAACTTTGAAATGCAAATATTGGTCGATAATAGATAGGGCGCGGTTTGAAAGCGTTTTGGTATTCATTCTATTATTGTAACACTATAGACTTGAGATTATATCCAAAATCTCTTTTCCTCTTTTATTGAATCTGCCATGTGTCTCCATGATGCCAAACGGACTTTGAATTCGGAGCAGGTCTTCGTTGAGCATGGTATTTGCATAAGATAATGTCGTGTAGCCGAGCGACTCAATTTTAGTAATTTTTTCAGCTGAAACAGTTTGAGTCTTTCTAGTGATACGTTGGAGGATTTGTGCACCATCATTAATATGGATCAATTCATCGTCGACAAGTGACTCACCTTGTAAAGCTTTGAGGTGCGCTTCGAATGTTGTTAAACCTTTAACTCCTTGTGCGCGATAATTTTGTTGAATTTGTGATTCGAGAGTTGATGAAGCTGGTTGGCGGGCGTTTATTTCTATCAGGTTAATAACATTATGATCATCATCACGGATAACATCTATACCAAAGAGGCCTCTCCAACCGGCAATATTCATCTTTGTACCAATCTTTCTGGCCATTTCCTGAATGTATTCTATTTCTTCTTCATTAAGAAGGCTGTGCGTTAGACCCCAATCGTTTCCAACAGTTGCGAAAATATTATCTGTGAAAGGGAGTACTCCAGTGATTTGATAACTTATATTACCAATAAGGATTTTTTGGGCACCAACGACGACATTGACTGTGAATGATGGTCCTCGGACAAAAGTGGTGCGTCGCGCAAGACGTTCAGGAAATCTCTGTTTTAGTGATTTTAGATCGTTTTCAGAGTTGACTAGGATTGTGCCACCACCAGTGTGTCCATGATCCCATTGAAGAATGAATGGTTCTTTTGTCCACGTCACACTCTTTGTTGGCATGACTGTATGTTGTGGAAGATATTTTTTACCTAGATCACCCAGCCATTCTATCTGGCTTATTTTAGTTTCAATTTCCTCGCCAAGTGATGCTTTTGGATTGATGATATGCCAACCATCACATGACAGGCCGGCGGGTCAGCGAGACGCGGCTACGGGAGATCGCCACGGGGGCGAAGCGATGAGCGGCAAACGCGCGGTCGTGTACCTACGGGTCTCCAGTCACATGCAGGAGCGCGACGGCGTGTCGCTCGACGCGCAGCTCGCGATGGCTCGCGAGTTCTGCACGCGGAAGGGTCTGGAGTTGGTGGGGGACTTCACCGACGTGATGTC
>CAIRAF010000004.1 GCA_903876465.1 uncultured bacterium
CGATCTTGGATCGTTTATTATATAACTATTGCCGTTTTTACTTTTTAAAACGATAAAATGTTTGCCTCATGACTGCCCTACTCAGCCCTTTCGCCTTTCGCGGCATACTTTACTTCCTTGTTCATACAGAAGTTATTCAGTCACTTCCTGAATAAATCAACGAAACTTATCGCGAACCTATTTTGTTTAGCTAACAGCGACCTCTGATCGCCGTGATTATGGAGTTGTGTGTCGTCTTGAGTCCTGAGAATAAACTTACCGTCTGTAGTGAGATAATTTTAACAAAGTGCTTTTATGTCGTCAATCAATTCTGGTAATTCAAGAACGTGGAAATGTTCCTTATCTTCAAAAATCCTAACTTCTGCCTTAGGTAAAGCTTTTTGGTAGTCAGCTAAATGTGAGAACGGCACAACAGGATCATCTTTACTGTGATAGAGGTGAACCTTGTCACCATATGAAGCCAACTTACTCAAATCTTTCACCAAAACAAAATCTGCCATATCATCAGTAGGGCTGACTGGGCCAAATGGAGCGGCAAGCATGAATATTCCTTTTACACTTTTCTGATAAATATTTTCTGAGAAGTATTTAGCAAGAAAGATTGCACCCAAAGAATTGCCAACAAAGATAGCGTTGTCCTGAATAAATGGAATAAACTTATCAAACCAAATTTTCCATTCAAGATACTTTGCATTCATACTATTTGGCATTTTTAAGCTAAGTATCTCGTAATTATCACCAAGTGTAGCTCCCAATGAATCCTTCCAGGTTTTCGTCGACAACGATTCAAAATCGATGGCATATGATTTGAGCCATGCAATATAGGCATCGTATGAACCAAAAGTTTCTCCACCGTGAACTGTGACGATTTGCGTTTTCATGAAGGAATTATACAGCTTTTTAGCCCTATTTGTAATAATTTTTATATATTGACAAACACCTTTAATTAGTGCTATAATACCGCCAAACTCCAAAGGGTCTCATTCCCCTTTATAAATTAACCCAAGCCAATAAATACTTTGGCATGAATGATGAACGTTGAAATCTGAATTATGAAAAAAAGCATACTTGAGCTAATTGCTCTGGCCTTAAATGGTCAATTGGAAGACAAGACTCAACGCAGTGAACTGCTGCCGTCAGACGAGGTATTGGGTGAACTGAAAAGCGAATTGGTTCCAAAGCTCCTGTCTGTCGCCGGCCACATTACTGTGCGAGACCTGGCACAGAACGGACCGGATCACGGCTTTGGTGTCAGAGCCCTCATCACCCTCGTGCAGTCTGAACTCATCGTGGAATACGGGGACAAGCTCCCTGGACTTCAAGATCAGGTCTATGAACTGCAAGTAAAGCACGACGGCGCCAAGCTTGTTGTCGTCAAAGTTCCCAAATCAAAATAAGCACAAGGAAAATTATGAAAAAATTCTTACTTCAAGTTGCAGCATGGAACTTTCTCATCATCACGATGATGAATTGGATCAACCCGACGGAACCGGTGGCAAATGGTTACATAGCAATGTTCTTGCTTCTGCCGCTTGTCCTCTGGTTTCTGAGTCCTCCGCGCGCTACTGATGACCAGAAGGAAGAGTGGGGCGCGAGCTTCGCTAAACGCTCACTCTGTCTCTTCATGATTAGCTTCGTCTGGTTTTGTTTTGCGGCGCGGTTGGAGGTATTTGGACACTTTGAACCAGGATTTGCAGGAACCGGTTATCCAACAGCAGAACATTACCAATTCCTTTACACTGACATCTACCAACAATACGGCGGGTTCAGAATGTAGTCACGACCTTCATGAGAAAGCCTTCACAAGCTTCTCTTCTGAAGGTCTTTTTCATTTATTCCCATTTCCACACCTCCACAAAAGTCCCCACATCATCGAGCGTATCAGGCCAAATCTTTTGACTGATCTGAAGTTTGAAACCCGCAGCATTCAATTGATCATGCGCAAATTGCTTTGACACTTTATATTCAAAATCGTCGCTTTCAGCTGTTTGCTTGAGGAAGGTGCGAAGCTCGGGCGTTTGTACGCGCGTATCGATAGCATTCAATAGATCGTCATAGTATTTGAGAGTCGTCTCTCGGTCTGGACTATAGATCTCACCCAAGAGCAGTATTCCTCCCTTCTTGAGCGCAGACTTTGCGACTTCAATATACTGTGCCTTTTGATCGTCTGGTACGTGGTGGTAGGCGAACATCGATATGACGATATCATTTTCCGCTTGTACTGGAGCGTGGAGAATATCAGATTGTATCGTGACTAATTCACCCACTTTCTGCGCGAGCTCCGACTTTTTCGCAATGGCCAGGAATTCCGCATTGATATCTATGAGAGTCCCTTTTCGTATGGTGATCCGTTGAGCAAGTAACTCCGTATTATTCCCTGTGCCACAACAAAAATTCGCCACACATATGTCAGTTGTACCCGTGAGAAAATGAGTCGCCACATCGATGAATGCCTTGCGCGCAGAGACATAGTCAGGCCGCTTCGCCTGCAATTGGTCATAGTGGTTGGCTGATTGTTGGTAGAGGTCGATGAAGGGCATGGGTGGATTATAACTAGATTCTATCTGCATTTACAGGGTTTGAATGATATTGACATGATGTCATAATTATGTAACTATAAGTTTGGACTTTGTAGCTACTTTCTGTTTTGAATGTGGCGGTCCTTTGATAACTATACAGTCGCCATTAGGCGACAAGGAGTCATAAATGAAAACTAGAACAAAACTCGTTAAGAAACAGGTGGAACGTCCCCGTATTTGGCAATTTATCTTTGAGGATGACGATCCGAAGGTTAAGGAGGCGCAACAATGGGGCTGGGTGAGCATTCAAGAACTCACCGAGTGTCTCAATCGTATGTTGATTGAACAAGGTGTCTCCACAGATAAGCACTTTGAAGATAATGCATGGGGAAACGTATATACTCGCTTTGGTGTGATCAATAAGCACGAAGCGGGCGAAGGTGTTTACACCTATGTTTTCCCTCTTATCGGCGACAAGGGTCTTTGTGATTTGAAAATTAATGAAGAAAAATACAGTCCCGCCAACGAAACTTTCGTGCCTGCGCTGTGGGCAAACAACGTCATTGATATTGTAAAAAAAGGCGTCATTCGAGTTGTTGATGCCGGTGAATCATTTGCCGGCTCGTATCTTGGATTTCGCGCCGACGGAAGCTCCGTGGTTATCGAAAAATTCAAGGATGGACGCTTTTGGGTCACCAATTCCGTGGCAAATTGTTAATTATCGCCAAACTATCGCGCGCATCACACAAGTGGTGTGCGCGATTTTTTATTTCAAATTTTAGCCATTACAGTGATGTTGACAGATAGTATATAACATGATTATATACTTATGTAACGACATCGGTTTTTAACCGACAATCCGTTATTTGAAAACAACATAAACAAAGTAAATGAAAGGATAACAGGCATATGCCTAAATCATCCGATACAAAAAATACTGGGCCATCGAGTGGAAGCGTGCTCTCACTCATGGCAGAACTAACGAAACGATTGTCCCCTGTCCTTTCGACACGGACAACTGACGAAGTAGACGCATTTAAAAAGAAATACCTTCGCACCGTCAGTAACGCAGTCGCAAGACTGTTTTGTGGAAGGAAAATTGTTCCAGACTGCAGACCAATGGAAAACCAGATTCCATTCAAGATTCATCGCGATCCGGATTCGCATCCGCGATTCAACAGCGAGATTAGTTTCGAAATACGTTCGGTCAAGGAGACGGTTGTCGCTGAAGATAACCTAACTTTGCAAGAGAGAGAAACGATTCCAGAAGGCGAAAGAATATTTGACGTGTCAGTCACTGCATATATTCCTGGAAAAGTGCACGTAGCTGATTTTGTGCTTGAACAGTGCGCAATCGTTATGACGGAAAGCAACATCTTTGTCTCTCTGGCAGTCTTACGCAATTCAGCACAGTTGCTCAAAAATGACTTCGAGCTCTACCTTAAACTTGTTCTGTGCTCGTTTATCGCACAGAACTACATTCTATCAGTCAGGGAAACACCAGGTGAATATGGTTTCAGCCTGTCGAATCCGAATGACAACAACGAACGCTACATGTCCAACGAAGCATACGTCAGGACTGAGATGTTTAAGTCGACATGGGATTAATCCTAAATGCTCCTTCACGAATTGCGCATATCCTCGGTGGGTGTGCGCGATTTTTTTATTTCTGATACATGAGCATACCGTCTTCATCAGTACTCGAATACTTGAAGCCAGCTTTTTCGAGAGTCTTTATTGAAGACACGTTATCCTTCTCAACTCCACCCTCAATAACTCTCACCGCCTTTACTTCAGGTAGTGATAACCCACCAGTAAGTAGTTCATACCCCATTCCCTTGCCTCTAAAATCGGGACGAACATAAAATGTAAAATAGCCTTTTTCATCAGACTCTCTTTCAAAATCAAAAAAGCCAACCGGCGTAGCGGCGCTGTACGCAATCCATAGATATCTTTTCTTGAAGTCTATGAGTCCAACAAAATCATCTGCCACATAGGATGAAAGAAATTGCATACCCAATTCGTCAGTCTTGAGCCAGCCGTCGATCAGTTGTTTGTCGGGGGTGATAAATTTTCTAAAGGTTATATTCATGAGGCTATTATAGCGGTTTTTGGTGACATTGACAAACACCTATAAATAGTGCTATAATACTGTTAAATTCGAACATTGAAATGTGAGTTTCGTTGTAGCAGAGAGTTATCAATTTATTTGACAATTCCCTGCTATGACGAAACCTGTTGGCCAAGTCCTCTAGCATTAAACCATGATTGGTATGCCTATGCTCATTATGAGTAAGGGTAAGCCAAGAAAGGAAATATGTCTAACAAAAATAAAAAAAGTGGGTTCCTGTCGTCTTTTTACAAGGCGGTGGAAATCTTTAAATCCCTCGTTGACGAAGTTAAAAACCTTTGCGATGAGGGTGAGCCGATCGATGAGTATCTTGAGGAGGTTCAACGTAATCCTGAGCTTCGCAAGAAGCTCGCTCAAGTCTTGATTGTGCATGCCCGTCTCCGGAATCAGACCTACACTATTACCCGAGACGGAAAATTCACTACTACTCAACTCATCGAACAAGTTGACTATGACGCGAATATGGTCCAAATGATCCAACCTAACGATTGGCCGATTGGAGCGTGCGAATCACCTGGCGAATACGAGGTTGAGTTCTTCGAACTGCCACCGCATACACGATTCACTATTGAAGTCCTGCGGGCTGAATGGAAGAAACGCGGCTTGGAGCAGCCGACAATCGAGGATGCCTTGAAGTTTGGTGCCAAATACAGGCACGTGATCAAACATTCATGCCCCATTGTGTTCGTTCACAAACCCATTGAAGGCAGGCGTTTCAACGAATACCTATACTTCTGGAATACTGGTGATGAGACTTGGAGTGTGGACCGGACAGCTGGTCTCGGTGCAACAACCGAATCCGAATGCGTGGCGAGGGTGCTCTACCAATACGCCGGCGTTCGTAAAATTCGCAAATAGTTTCTCTCAGATCGCGCGCATCACATAGGTGGTGTTGCGCGATTTTTTTATTATCCCCAACATTTCCTCCTTTTTGTCTATACCTTCAACTTTATTTGAAACTCAAAAAATGCTATAATATATCTAATCTGAAGTTAAAGAGACACAGAGGTGGACAACTCGGAACAATTATTAGTTATTAGAAGCGCTTAAAAACCCTATCGGATAGCTGATGATTTTGTTTCGTCAGTTTGTCCAATGGGGTTTTATTTTATAGA
>CAIRAF010000005.1 GCA_903876465.1 uncultured bacterium
AAGTTGGGTCAATGAAATAGGCAAAATTGATAATCCGGCAGCGGCAGCATTAGCATTTGAATTTTGATCTTGAACAGACGCCTGAGGTTGTGGCTGAGGAGTGTAAGGTTTTAAGTAGTAGCCCTTATTAGAGTTTGAATATTGTTTATTAATGTACGTCTTGGTATTATGGAGACATGTTACTTTTCTACATAGTTCTCAAAGACCGAGGCGGAAGAGGGAGGAATAAGTCTGCTTAATTTTCTATATAAACTATATTTCGATTTTAAATGCTCGAGACGAGTTTTTTAAAGTTAGAACTACAGTTGCAATCTCGTCGAATTATCACAACCTATAAATATCTAATAACAATGAAAAAATTATCCAACGTCTCGAAAAGAAAGGGTATTAAAGGATCTACCCGTGATTTTGAGGGCTTTACCATTATCGAACTTTTAGTGGTAATAACCATTATCGGTTTCTTATCCTCAGTCATTTTGGTTGCACTTGCCGGTGCCAAGAAAAGATCAGGTGATGCTAGAGTGATTTCAGATATACATCAGTTAAAAATTGTGCTTGAATCAAACAGGTCGTCTAATTATGCCATCGATCTCAATGGTGCAGGAACCAACAACTGGCAAACAACTGCCGGAAGCAGTACGAATATCAACAACCTAATCAACGACGTAATAAAAAACGGAGGTACTGTTACCATACAGACTGCGGGCACGCCCACCACTGCATACCTGCTTTATGGTGGATTACCAAGTTCGAATAATAGTAAATTTTTTTGCGTGTCTTCGATAAACAGCCCCGATCCTTCGGCACCAAACAATACAACCGCTCCAACGGTAGCAGGATCACCGTGTCCGTAATTGAAAAGTAAGTTTTAGTATTGTAGAGACGTGGAAAATATAGAGGAAAAGCCGGAATCACATCTCCTTTTCCGAAATTTGATATTTAATAAAAAAACTGATAAATCCCAAGTAGTAGCCCTACGGGGAATCGAACCCCGATTGACGGATTGAAAACCCGCTGTCCTAACCGTTAGACGATAGGGCCGAAAAGGTTATAAATAACCTAATAAACAAGATACTATCATATCTCCATTAATTTACAAAACCATAAAAAATGTTATGGTAAGTGTTCATCTGGAGAGGTGGCTGAGTGGTTGAAGGCACTGGTTTCGAAAACCAGCAGACTCGAAAGGGTCTCAAGAGTTCAAATCTCTTCCTCTCCGCAAATGATCTGTACTCCAACAGTCTGTAACGCATAGACCGCTGGCCGCTCTCGCTAAGCCAACAGGAGATGCCGCGAATAGATTCCGTGGTGGAAGGTTCACGCACGCGCTTCTGCCGCGACCGTGAACCACTTGGCACGAATAGACCGCCCAAATACAAGTCTTAACAGAGTCTAGAAATTGGACAGATATTGACTTCTGTATTATAATATGTTACACATAGCAGTATGTTCTGAACGTTGAATTTTAAGGCTTTAAGTAGGTGCGCCTTTGAGCACCAGTGCAAAGGAAAATTGAACA
>CAIRAF010000006.1 GCA_903876465.1 uncultured bacterium
GGTGATGTTCATAATCTGTGTGCGCTTCAAGGTATCTATTTCAGCGAAGAACATAGAACACATCTGGCGGAGGTGACTGCCACTGTCAGAGAGACGAACAGAGAAGAGGGTGTCACTAATGAGGTTCACACTATAGTGAAGTGGCTTTGAATCGCCAATGACCACACCAGACTCCATCTTTTCTTTGAAGTTAGAACGGAGGGGTCCGAGTGTTTGAATAAGATATTCTTTCATATGCTCATGCGCAGGATTGAGGAGACGGTCAGTGATGCGACGATCGTTGGTGAGGATGACCAGACCCTCGGCATTCGTATCGAGACCGCCCACAGGGAACATGCCATTTAAAGGAATAGATTGGGAAATATCCACAGTGCCTTTGCGTGTTGGATCCGTACTGACACCGCGTGGTTTGTTATAGGCATAATAAGAGTACGACTCTGGCTTCCTCGTATTCCTCACTTCCACCGTATCACTCGCCGTGACCTGATCACCCAGCGTGGCAAATCTACCGTTGATCGTCACCATGTGTCGCGCAATAAGCTCATCTGCACCGCGTCGTGTGCTGTACCCCTTCCACCCCAAATATTTGTTGATACGCATCGGAAATTCCCCCGGAGCCTTGGTAGGAATAGGTGAGGGACCATGAGCAGGCTTTGCCGGACGGTGAGTCGTCTTCGACGCCACAAATTTTGAGGAGCTGGTTGGAACCAACTTTGAAAGCTTGGCAATAGACATACCCGGCACACTGGTTGAGCGGATAGGTGAAGTTGAGCGGTCTCGTGCAGGCGCACTTGATTGGCGGCCTGATGGACGGGCTGATTTGCTGAATTTTGTTGGTTTCTTGGAGAAGGCCATAGGGACGAACTGTAACATGAAGAGGAAGGGATGTACAGGGAAGTGATATTATGTTGAGTCACTTCACTTGATCTTCTGAAACATTAGACGTACAATTTCTTTACTATGATTGTACCTAAACATACACCTTTGGGAGACCTTTATAAAAGTAATGCGGTTTTAGTAGTACCAAAATATCAGAGAAGTTTTGATTGGGGGAAAAATGAGGTTTTTGAAATGATGACAGATTTAAAGTCCTCTATGTCTAGTGGATCAGCATTGTTTCTCGGTACTTTTGTTTTTGATATATCAAATAAAAGCGAATATAAAATTGTCGATGGTCAACAGAGAATAACCTCTTTTACCCTGTTACTTATTGCCTGTAGGCAACGTGCCAAAAAGTTGAAATTTCATTCATTAGCTCAAGAAATTCAAAAAAAGATATCGTTTACTGATGAAACTACAGGAGAGATGGTCTCAGAAAGAGTATTAGTATCTTCTAGTATTTCTGATGTCTTTAAATTTATTTCTGATGAAAGATGGGATGGTGAGTTTCCAACCAAGATTGGTGTTAAACAAGTAAAATTACAGACACGTAAGTTGAAGGGACTTTATGATTATATGGCTGAAGAGATTGATACTTTTGGAAAATCCGATCTAACGTCTTTTTTGAAAGCTGTTTACTCAACTTATATTATCCAGATTGATATTCAAGACGAGCTTGAAGCTTTTGATATATTTGAACGTACAAATGCAAGAGGTATGTCACTTAATGTTGCAGATCTTTTAAAAAATTATCTATATGCCAATTCAGAAGAAGAAGGCTATGTAGATGCTAAATGGAATGAAATTAGTCGTAATGCTGGGAGTACGCTTCAAAGAATGTTGAAGTATTTCTGGGTATCTAGACATGGTTCTGTAAGTAAAAATGAACTTTATAGAAAATTGAAATCTTACGGAAAAAGTGAAGGAGCTAAAAATTTAACTGATGGAATTTGTAATTTTTCTATTTATTACTCAGCAATTCAAAGTGATAATGAAAAGATAATTCATGATTGGTTAAATATTGAAAAATGTGAAGAGATAACAAGTAATAAAGGATACTTTGAAATATTCACCTCTTCTATTATGGGTTTAAATCATTTTGCTATTACACAACATTATCCCTTAATATATTCCATTACTTGTGCATATAAAAATAGTAAGAGAAAAGATCAGGAAATTAAATTTTTTTTAAATGTTATTAAGAACATAGAAAAATATCATTTTATAAATAATAAGATTTGTGATCGTGTTGGTAATGAAATCGAAAAACCATATGCTGAATTTTCTGAAAAATTCATGAATACAAAAGATTTTATAGTAACTAGTCAAGAATTCATAAAATTATTAAAGGAAAAATTAGCTACTAGAGAGGAATTTGAGTCGCGCTTCTCGCAATTAGATTATCAAACTCTGACATTATCTGAGACTTGTTATATTTTTGATAGGATTAATAATTTTGATCTTAAGCCAAGTGAATGGTTGAAGATATATGATCCAGATAAAGATATTATTCAAAACCATTATAATACGGAACATTTCCTCTCTCAGAATCCTGATTATAAGGTAAATGTAGAGGATACGGAGGTTGTAGATAATATTGGAAATTTGTTTATAATTTCTAGACATACAAATTCAAAATTACAAAATCAACGTCCTTCTGATAAAGTCGAGTTGTTGAAAGATAGAGGTAAAAAGTTTAGATATGTATCTGAATTTATCGAAAAATTTGAAAAAACCAATATGGATTGGGGTAAAAGAGAAATTTTAAATCGAGCTAGTGAAATGGCAAAACTTGCTTATGAGGAAGTGTGGAAAATCAAATAGTTTCTGATTACGATAAATATTATGAATGATATTGAAGTGTGTCCAATATGTAGAAGATCCTATAGTACTGTAAATCCTAAAGTCCAATATCATTTACAGTATAGACCAACCCCGATATATATTTACGCATGCCAGTCATGTAATTATGCTGAGTATTTGTCTAGACATTGGAAAAGACATCTTAAACCGTGGCAGTGGTACAAGATCAAATTAGTTAGGAGATTCGGAAGAGAGTATAAGCATTTGATACACTGATTGAATTTCATTAACATAAAATCTATGATAATAAATTAGATATCTCTATGTCTTCAAGCACACTTATCTTTTTAAATACTAATAGCGGGGCTATTCAAGCAGTTTCAACTGTGGTGTTGGTTCTAATTACACTTTATTATGCTTGGCAGACGAGGAGGGCGGTGAAGGACGCTACAAGTACACGAAAAGATTCCAGATTACCATTAGTTGAACTTGTAATATTGAGAGGACCAATCAAAAGACATGTAGGAAATAGTTTAGAAGAATATGTACAATTAAAAATTGAAAATATAGGATATGGTCTTGCAAGAAATATTTTTTTGTGGATACCTGATAGGGAACCGATAAAGGTTGGTAATCTTGCCGAGGGTGAGGATCAGTGGGTTGAGTTTACTCTTAATGCAGGTGAAATAAAAAGAATAACAGATTTAGCAAAAGCAGATAAAATACTGCGTATATGGTATGACGATATTTTTGATAGACAGGTAGGTACGTTAGTATTATTTGATGTTAAAACTAACAGTAGTGGTTCTCAATCATGGATAGAATTATATGTTGATAGTTGGACACCAATTATACCAAACTAAATTTTGTATAATATAAATTAGTTCCAACTTTTTATCACCAGCCAGCGTTTCTTTGCAATTTTGGGACTTACGGAATATATAGAAGTTTTGTTATAATTAAACTCTAGAACGCCTCACCAGCCTCTAGCTTCCCGGCGCCATGAATTGGGGAAGGGCTAAGGAGCAATCCGGCCATGGTGTAATGAACTACAAACTATAAGAATAGAATTCAAGAAGCTATTAAAGAGCAAGCATAATGTCTTGGCTTTTTTATTTGTTATAATTTAACCACCTCATGAACATCTACCTCGACGTCAACGGTGTATTACTCGAGCACAATCTCACGCCCGCTATTGGCGTCACGGCATTTCTAGAACGAGCGCTTGCGAAGGGGAATGTCTACTGGCTCACCAGTCATTGTAAGGGTGCATATTGATTTTAGTGAGGATTTCCTGTGGTTTGATGATAATTTATTTGAATCAGAGAAAAGGGTGTTGGCGGAGCATGGGTGTGAAGGAAAGTTTGTGTTGATTTATTTGAAGGGGAATGCACGGCAATTGGAGGATTTGTTATAATTCCTCATGTATGAAGAAAATAAACACACAAGGAATACAGATATATACATTCAATAAAAATGAATTGGACTTCATTTCATTAACTGACATTGCACGATATAAAGATGCTGAGCGCACAGATTACCTGATTCAAAATTGGATGAGAACGCGAGATACAGTTGATTTTTTGGGTATTTGGGAGCGTCTCAATAACCCAGATTTTAAACCCATCGAATTCGATGGGTTTAGAAATAAGGCCGGGCTTAATAGCTTTTCTCTAACTCCCAAGAGGTGGATTGAGGGCGTGAATGCTATTGGTATGATCAATAAGTCAGGTCGTCATGGAGGCGGCACTTTTGCGCATAAAGACATAGCCTTTAAATAAAGCATTATTTGGTTATACGGCAAAAGAATGGCGAGACAAAAACCCAAAGTTGGATGGAAATGTTCGCGATTATGCAGATGTATCTCAACTCGTATGCTTAGCTAATCTTGAAAATCTCAACGCAGAGTATATCCGTGCAGGGATTATGCAAGGTGAGCGACTCTTGAAACTTAACAAAAGTGCTATATTTCAGATGAAGTCACTTCTTGGTAATGCCACACTACGTAAGTTAGAAAATAAATAATCACTACCATATTGACCCAGACTTCTCACAAACTCCTCCAGAAGACATCATAGAACCAACACCTGATCCAGTAGCAGAACCAGTATCAGAACCTCTTCCAACACCTATTGAGGAACCAGCCCCTGCCTCACCACAGCCTGTAGAACCTCCTCTAGTCGATTCGACCCCTGTAGGCAAAGCAACTGCAACTAAGTACCTCATAACATTAGTTGAACAAGGTAGATTGGTGCGTTCGATTCGATTGTTAACAACAAGGATGACAATGTATGTGAGGCTCGCTATCCGGCCACTGCAGAAAGTGACAAATTTTGCACGGTTGCATTGAATGAATTCGCTACGTTTGTCTATGTGTCGTCGATCACCAAAAAGTGTCAAGACGCCGAAGCCGATGGACCGAACAGCCGATCAGAGGTCCATGAAGAGCTGAACGTCTTCACTGTGGGTGCCTGGCTTGAAGTAGCTCCGCTCTGCCGCCGCACGGGCAGATATGTCCTTCAACGCCTTGACTTGCGTTGCGTACAGTAATGTGTAAATCTCTTTCTTCAGGGCCAGATCGGGGTAACCCCCGCTACGCGAGCGGAAAATGGCGCCTGTGGCCGACTGATCGCTGCTCTGAGCTCGTGCCTCAATGGCAGAGACGGTTGGGACCGCCACGGCATCTAGTGGACGGTGTTCAACGGAGGGTTGAGGTTTCGCGGCGTCACGGAGCGCAATCTCTGCTAGTTTTTTCTCTCGGTATAACCGCTCCCGTTGCCGCAATATTTCAAGGCCATAGTCGTATGCCGGTGAATCCTTATCTGTCGCGACAGAGTCCATCGTCGTCGGCGGTGTTATTACTGTGGCCATGTGTAGCCGTGTCGAAGACGGCGGGCGGACTCCGCGCCACGCCTCTGTGACGGCAAGTACGATGAGCATCGCGGCAAATGCCATCATGATGGCGAGTTTGCCCTTGTTGCCGTCAAGAGTCCCCCTGGTGCCTGGTATCTGGCTGGTCGCTGTTGGTCGCTGGTCGCTGGTCCTGCTGGTTCAGTTTCTCTTCCAGTGACGAGTCTAACACGACTTGTACATGTTTTAGTCGACTAAAAAAGAGGAAACAGACCGTCCGAGCCCGACAGATTAAAAAACAAAAAAACAAAAA
>CAIRAF010000007.1 GCA_903876465.1 uncultured bacterium
CATCTATTTGCTCGCTGCCTTCTCATTGTGCGGCTTTGGTTTTGGTTTTCAGATTCCAAATCTGACTCTGCAAATGCAATCTGCAGTGGCTAGAGCTGACTTGGGCTCTTCATCGGCCCTGGTGCAGACGCTTAGAACGGATTTCATATTCCATATTCGTCGACAATATTAGCCTCACTTTCTTTTTTGGGACTTATCCCAGTTGTGGTCTCTGCCGGAAAATCTCTTTACGATAAAAAATTATCTGTTGATTTGCTTGCAACGATTGCTTTAGCGTTTTCATTACTTTCTCATGAATGGGTCTCGGCTGCTTTCATTACTCTCATGTTGGCCTTTGCTCGTCTCTTTGATCGTATCACTGAAGCACGAGCTAAAAAGACTATTCAGAGTTTGATGAAATACAATGTTGAGCGTGTTCGAATTAAAAAGGGTGACAGTATAAGTGAAGTCCATGTCAGTGAAGTTAGAATCGATGATTTGGTAGTAGTTGAAGCTGGTGACCGTATGCCGGTCGACGGTATTGTTATATCCGGGGAAGCGGACATAGACGAGGCTTCTCTCACTGGTGAAAGTGAATTGGTGCATAAGAAAGTCGGATCAAAAGTTTTTACTTCGACAGTTAATGAATCTGGATCGCTTATAGTTAAGACAGAAAAAGTTGGTAAAGACACGACACTTTCACGCATGATTGAACTAGTTGAAAAAGCGGCGCGTGATAAGAATGAAGCTGAACGCGCAGCTGATAGATTTACACAGTGGTATATCCTTCTTTCTCTGATTGCCTCTGTAACGATGTATTTGATTGGACTTTCGCCTAGAGAAATACTGGCGGTTCTACTTGTGGTTTGTGCTGACGATATTGCTGTAGCTGTACCTCTGGCTTTCACTTCAGCTATTTCTTATGCCGCAAAACGCGGAGTTATCGTTAAAGGTTCAAGTGCTTTTGAGCAACTTTCAAAGATGAAATTTATTTTGACTGACAAAACAGGAACTCTCACACGTGGTAAACCAAAGATTGTAGATATTCGTACTTATAATGAAAAGTTTTCAATTGATGAAATTGCTATAAGATTTTTCATGGGCGCATCGGAATCAAATCACATAGTCTCGCGTGCTATTACTGAGTATGCCCATGAACATAAAATGAAGCTTCATACACCAGATGATTTCGAAGAATTTTCAGGAAAGGGAATAGTGTTTAAGCATGATGGCGATGATATGCTAATGGGCCGTCTTTCATTTATGGAGGAAAGAAAGTCTCATATAGAAGAAAAAATACGTACAGATATTATTTCAGAAAAAGATGCTGGTAGAGGCGTGGCTTGTCTTTCAGTCAATGGTAAAGTTGTTGGATTAATATCGTACGCCGATGAACTTCGTCCCAGAGTAAAAGAAATTATAAATGAAACAAAAGAACTTGGTGTATTGGAGTGGCACATGCTCACAGGTGATAATGAAAAATCAGCAGCTGCTGTCTCAGCACAAATAGGTATTCGTCATTATCATGCCAATATGACTCCAGAGAGTAAGGTTGAATTGATAAGGCGTTTTGAAAAGGAACATTCAGGTAAACCAACAAAGACCGATCCAAATAAAGGCGTTGTTGGTTACATCGGTGATGGTGTAAATGATGCAGCTTCACTGGCTTTGGCTGATGTATCAATCGCTATGGGCGGTATAGGGGCTGATGCGGCCATTGAGGCCTCCGATATCACTATTATGAAGGATAATTTAGAACGTTTGCCAGAAGTTATGAGAATAGCAGCCAAGACGCGCAGTGTAATGAAAGGTAATTTCTGGATTTGGGGTATTACCAATGCTGTGGGCTTGGGTCTAGTAGCATTCGGTATTATCGGTCCAGTGGGCGCAGCTACGTATAATTTTCTGACAGACTTTTTACCAATTGGCAATGCTTTCAGAGCTGGGAGAAAATAGTTTTCTTTTAAATGTAAAGTGATATAATTATTCTATTATAAAGGGTCAATTAATGATTAACGTTTAATTACGTATAAAACTATGGCACTCGTATTTCTTCTGGCTCGCATTGTTCTAGGATTATATTGGCTACAGACCGCTTACACACATCTATTTAAATCAGCTGGACTTATTGGTTATGCAAATATGAAAGGAGTGAAGTCAGCAAAAGTTGCAGTAATTGGTTCAGGTCTTTTAGCTCTTATTGGTGGACTTTCAATTCTTTTGGGCATTCGTCCTCATTACGGTATTGCTTGTCTCGTTATCTTTCTTATCGGTGTCTCTTGGAAAATGCATGCTCATTGGAAGATTGAAGATCCTATGCAGAAGATGACAGAGAGAATTAATTTTACAAAAAATATTGCACTTGCTGCAGCAATTTTGGCACTTGTAGCAGTCGCTCAACCTTGGGTTTACGCGCTTAATTGGTAAGAGCAATTTCAATCTATAAATAAACAAATAAAAAAACCGGATAGCTTTTAGAGCGTCCGGCATTTGTTTACCAAAATTTTGTGGTTCCTGTTATTTTTCGGGCCACACAGAACTTGCTGGCTCAAAACCTCCCAATGTCCAACTACCAGCAAGGGGTGTAAAAGGTGGACAACAATTTATCCTGAGACAACCCATCACTTTGTTGTTTACTATTGTAGCGATGTCATAGCGAATTTTGTGGTGATCACCTTGATATAACACCACGTCATTGCCTGGGAATATCGGTAAGCCACAGATTGCACATCGAGCAACTTGATCTTTTAACCTTTTAACGTAACAAGAGGGACATTCGTCGATATTGTCGATCCTGTCACCTGGTAGACCATAGACATGGGCGTAAAACCAAGTTGGTCCAGTGTGCCCGCATTCAAAAGTATGAATTTGTTGGGATTTCCAATCGAACCTTTCATCGACAAGGATATGGTCAGCCAACCCCACGTGTACTGAATTATTAGAATCAAATACAATCAAGCCATCATTCTTGCTGAG
The DNA here is from genome assembly GCA_903876465.1 of uncultured bacterium. GTDB lineage: Bacteria > Patescibacteriota > Minisyncoccia > Phycocordibacterales > PALSA-1337 > C7867-002. The sequence goes on from CAIRAF010000007.1 coordinate 2,956, forward strand.
AAATAAATAATACAATCTATCTTCTCGCAGTTTGTTGATTGCCAGGATTGATATTGCGTAAAATTTATATGCAATGAATACAAAGAAAAATACCGTAAATATTGATGCAATTATGATACCGAAGATTACTATGTTTATTGTGCTCATAGATACCCCAAATTTATTTGTCTGTGTAGAACTGCGTTTTCCTTAAATTACCACAGATTTGGTTCATGTCAATATTGTTTCTCTGGCATAAATTATAATGTTACAATGTATGAATGTTTGATGTAAAAAAGCTTGAAGAAACCATTGAAGGAAAGGTAAGCACGTGGACAACTGATCTCAATACCGCTAGCCATGACGCTAGCCTCTTTGAAGTTAAGCCAATTGCCGTAGTCTCACCTAAAAATGTAAAAGATGTTGAAAAGCTAGTTACTTATGTCACGCAAGAAAACTTAAAAAATAATCAATCAGGTCAGACTACTAATCAAAAAATTCCTAAACTGACTTTAACAGGACGTTCTGCTGGCACCGATATGTCAGGTGGCCCATTGACTGAATCTATTGTCGTTGATTTTACTAAGAGTTTTACAAAGATTGGAACTATTAAAGAAGAAGTGCCAAGAATGCTTGGTGGAGTTGAAATCACTGGATCTGCTGTGACAGAACCGGGTGTTTATTATCGTGATTTTGATAAGGCTACTCTGGCAGTTGGAGGACAGATCATGCCTTCATATCCAGCATCACGCGAGTTGTGTACTGTTGGTGGTATGACAGCCAATAATTCTGGTGGAGAAAAGACTTTAACTTATGGCAAAACAGAAAAGTATGTTCGTCGTTTGAAAATGGTTTGTGCTGATGCTAAAGAACATGAATTCAGATCTTTAAATATGCATGAATTAGAACAAGCCAAGAAATTTCCATCTTTTGAAAGTGAAATTTACAGAAAGATGCACGAATTGATTGAAAAGAATTATGATCTCATTCAAAGAGCCAAGCCAATAGTTTCTAAGAATTCCAGCGGATATTATCTTTGGAATGTTTGGGATAAAGAAAAGGGAATATTTGATTTAACTAAAATGATTGTTGGCTCACAGGGGACTCTTGGGCTTATTACAGAAATAGAATTCGCTCTCGTTAAACCAAAGAAGTATTCACATATGGTTGTCGTCTTTTTGAAAAATCTGGATCAATTGGGTCCAACTGCTGCACACATATTGAAATATAAGCCAGAGAGCTTTGAATCGTATGATGATCAGACTTTTAAAGTCGCTCTCAAATTCTTGCCAGCACTTATTAAGCGAATGAAAGGGAATATCATTGGTCTTGGTTTTCAATTTATTCCGGAAATGATGGCTGTATTAACTGGTGGCGTACCAAAAATGGTTCTCATGGCCGAGTTCACAGCTGACACAGATGCCGAGGCTTTGCATATGGCTATGGAAGCTCATGATTCATTGAAAGATATGCATGAAAAATCATTGGTTACCAAGACTGCGCGTCAATCAAATAAATATTGGGTTATTCGCCGTGAGAGTTTCAATATGCTTCGCCAACATGTTCACGGTTTGCGCACAGCACCATTCATAGATGATTTCGTTGTACCACCAATGACATTACCAGAATTTTTACCAAAACTTTATACTATTCTTGATCAGTATAAGAACGATATTACTTACACTATAGCTGGTCATGTAGGTGATGGTAATTTCCACATCATTCCACTGATGAATTTAGCTGATCCAAAGTCACAGACAATTATTGAAGATTTGTCAGTCAAAGTATATACGTTAGTTCACGAATTTCATGGTTCTATAACTGGTGAGCACAATGACGGTATTATCCGTACTCCATTTATCAAAATGCAGTATGGTGAAGATATGTATAAGTTATTTGAAGAAGTGAAGAAAATTTGGGATCCACAGGGAATATTTAATCCTGGTAAGAAAGTTGGGGGTACGCTTGATTATGCTTTTAAACACATTGTGAAGAGTTCTTAGCACCAAATTTACCTAAATTTTAGTATGTATTATAAGCACTGTTCGACCGTCTACATATATAACTAGTAAAAAATACCATGTCTCAAAATTCCAGCATCTCTGTAAAAAACCTCACTAAAACCTTTAAAGGAGGTCTTGTAGCAGTGAACGATATCTCTTTTGAAGTTCCAAAGGGTTCCATCTTCGCCTTTCTTGGTCCAAATGGAGCTGGCAAAACTACAACTATTAAGATGCTCACAACATTACTACATCCTACATCTGGTTCGTTAACATTGAATGGGCTAGATCCAACCAAGAATTCACATGAAGCACGCCAATCATTTGGTATTGTTTTCCAAGACCCATCACTTGATGATGAGCTTACTGCTTATGAAAACATGTTTTTTCACGCAGGGTTATATGGTGTTCCACGATCGGAAACTCCTGCGAAAATTGAGGATATGATGAAATTTGTTGAACTTTGGGATCGTAAAGATAGTCTGGTCAAAACCTTTTCTGGAGGTATGAAACGTCGATTGGAAATTGCTCGTGGACTATTACATACACCAGCTATTCTTTTCTTGGATGAACCAACTACTGGACTTGACCCACAAACTCGTAATTATATCTGGACATATATAAAGAAATTAAATGAAGAGCGTGGTTTAACTGTTTTCTTCACTACTCATTACATGGAGGAGGCTGAAAGAGCTGCGCACCAGGTCGCTGTGATAGATCATGGAAAAATTATTGCAAGCGATACGCCTGCGAATATTATTAAAATGACTGAGACAACTAATCTAGAGGATGCCTTCATTAAACTGACTGGTAAGAATATACGTGAACAAGAGGGTAGTGGAATGGATGAAATGCGTCAGATGAGACAAATGTGGAGAGGTGGAAGGAAATAAAATTTAATTCCAATCAAAATATGAAATCCAATATTCTATACCCAATTTACATACTATGGCTTCGACAGATCAAGCGTTATTTCCGCTCGAAGTCGCGCATCATTGGTTCACTAGGCCAACCAATTGTTTTTCTTGTGGCTCTAGGTTTTGGTTTTGGCTCCATCTTCGCCAAAGCTGGTGAAGGTAATTATATTCAATTCCTTTCACCTGGTGTCATTGCCATGTCTATCATGTTTACTGCAGTTTTTTCTGGTATTGAACTTATCTGGGATAGACAGTTCGGTTTCTTGAAAGAAACAATGGTTGCACCGGTATCTCGTTTGACTATTATGTTTGGCCGAACACTTGGTGGAGCTACTACAGCTACTCTTCAGGGTATCATTGTTTTTCTTATTACAATTGTTATTGGTTTTCGTCCTGATGTTGGAGCAGTTCTCTGGGGTTTACTATTTATGTTTGGTATTGCGCTTGTCTTCACCGCTTTTGGTACCGCCATAGCTTCATCCATGGAAGATATGCAAGGTTTTGGACTTATCGTGAATTTGGTTAATATGCCACTTCTGTTTCTTTCAGGTGCATTTTTCCCACTAAATACAGCACCAGCCTTTATTCAATGGATTGCATATATCAACCCACTTTCTTACGGCATTGATGGTTTACGAGCCGCTTTTACGGGTGTTTCTCAATATGTAATCGGTGTAGATGCTCTGGTCATTGCAGGTATAACAGTAGTTTTCCTCTCAGTAGGAGCTTGGCTATTTAGTAGGGTAGAAGTTTAGAAAGCTGATTTAATCAAATGAAACCGACTAAAGTTACCATCAATGACCTCATGCAAAAAGGTTATTCATATATTCGTACAGAACTTGTCGGCAAAAATTTCGATCCATCTTTCAAACCACAACTGACTCCAGCGGAAATGCTGAAGCTTGGTGTTTTTGGAGGAGTATATCTGCGTGATTGTAAAAATGAATTTCCAGCTGAATGGTTCAAAGACGCTAAATTTGTTTCAGAAGGAAGTGATGAACATGATCCAAAATTGAATTTTTTTGGTGTGAACGCCAGTCAACCACTTTCAGTCTGGCAAGCAAAGGGATGGATACATCCCGATGATCCTCGTGGCTGGTTTCAGTGGTACTGTAGGTATTATATGGGACGCCGGCATCCTGATGATGCTCGTCAGATTAAGCGCTGGAAAGCTATGACACGACATGTGGCTCAAGTAGTGCATAACTGTCGAAAAGGCGATTATAGCTGTCATACACGTCAACGCCAAGCACTTATACACTGGGCCTATGATAGCCGTAGGTTATAGCCTGTAGTATAATTTAGGCATTATGGACGGTGAATAAAATCATGGCTGACAAAATACAACTCATTATCATATTCATGGCAGTAATTTGTGGAGTCCTTTCAGCCACATACTTCTATCAATCTGCTGGTATATTTATGAATCTCCTTCGTAGGCCACTGCGACTTATTTCTTCTGGTATGTTTCTTATTGCTATAGGTGTTCTGCTTGCTGCATTTATTTCATATGAATCAAGTCTTGGTGTAACGATTGTATTATTTGGCATCCCAGTTTCCGTATTCTTTTATGTTCTATACATTATTGGTTCTATCACTATTGCCATAGGTGCTCGACAATTTGCTACTCATCCAACAAATAATAATGTTGTTGATGTTTCAATGAAGAAAATTTAATAGTTTAATTTAAATTTCGAATGAATCATTACATTGTAGAAGAGAATCCAATTTCTCATTTTTTATTTAATAATACAAGAGTCGCTTGGTTCTGGCTCATAGTACGTATATATGTAGGATATGAATGGCTTGTATCTGGTTGGGCAAAAGTGACTGATCCATTATGGACAGGTTCGAACGCTGGCGGAGCACTCGCAGGTTTTTTGAATGGTGCACTAGCAAAGACAGCAGGATCACATCCCGATGTTTCTGGTTGGTATGCTAGCTTTTTACAAAATGTAGTCTTAGCTCATGTAAATCTCTGGTCACATTTGGTTGCTTATGGCGAGCTTCTCGTGGGAATAGCTCTCATTCTCGGTATTTTTACCGGTATTGCCTCATTCTTTGGTTTATTTATGAATTTAAATTATCTTCTTGCTGGAACCGTAAGTATCAATCCTATATTATTCACACTTGGTATTGGTTTGGTTCTCGCGTGGAAAGTTGCGGGATATATCGGACTTGATCATTGGATTTTGCCAATGTTAGGTACACCGTGGAAACCTGGGAAAGCTTTTGGTAAGTAACTTCTTACCAAGGATACTTTTCTCCTTTATACCAAAACTGTCCTGTTTCAGGTCTTGAAATAGCTAACTTATATATCCAGCCCGCTGCTTCTTCTGGCAACATTGGAGCTTCATCTCCTCCCATGTCTGTTTTGACCCAGCCAGGGTGGACAGAGGATACTATAATGCCGTCACCTTCGTGGTGTAGGCGAGCTGCTAAAGTTCGTGTATACATGTTCAATGCTGCCTTTGAAATCTTATATGCGGGGTAGTGGTATGGTTCATGTGAATCCTCAATATTATCCATGTCACCAATTGATCCCGCTTGTGATGATAAACTCACAATATGTCCATCCTTATTTATCTGAGGAATCATTTGTTCGGTTAGGTCCGCAGTACCAATCAGATTGACCTCAAGAGTATCGCGAAGCTTTTGTACGATGAGACGAGTCTCGTCTTCATCTTCGAGTGCACCAGCATTATTTATGTGAATATCGATTTTTGAGTCTTTTAATATAGAAGAAATATCTGCAACACATTTCTTAATAGAATCTGCTGAAGTCAGGTCAAGTTGAACTATTTTCAAATTATCATGATTAAAATCAACAGCACCAGACTGTGATGTACCAATGACTACATAACCTTCATTAAGGAATTTTTGAGCTAAAGCTTTACCAATGCCACGGCCGACGCCGGTGATAATGGTTGTTTTTTGAGTATTATTCATGTGTGTATTTTAACATATGTATCAGTACAAATAAGTTGCCATTTTTATATTTCGGAGTATAAATAGCGTATGGCTCACGTATTTTCTCCAATCCAAAATCATATAGTATCACGTCTCAAGAACGCAAAAATAATGCGTTATGGTGAGTTACAACAAAAGGGTGTGCCGAATGATCTTTTCAATTATCATCTACAGTTTTTGGTTAAAAAGGGTTATTTAAATAGATCAGATGATGGATATGCCTTGTCAGAGCTCGGAGTAAAACATGTGGCTGATTTCAATCCGGCAACAGATGAAAGTGGTACAGCAAATTTATTTAAAATTAATGTCCTTACAGTTGTTTCGCGTATTCACAATAAGAAAATTCAAATTCTAAATCAAATTCGCAAATCCAATCCTTCATATGGCAAAGTTGGTGTTATGGGAGGTGTGGTTAGAAAAGGTGAGTCAATCGAGGATGCAGCTACACGCAAGTTGAAAGTTGAGACTGGTCTAGAAGCAACTTTTAAACTTGTCGGAACCCAAAGACGTTTTATGTATGTAAAAGGTGAACTTTTCTCTGATGTTATATTTCCAATCGCCTATAGCGATGAATGTTTTGGTGAGTTACTAGAAGATACAGAATATGGTCATAATATGTGGGTTGATATTGATGAGGCTATTAAGCATGAATCAGCAGAATTTGATTCGATTATTTCTCTCAAAAAAGTGCTTAAAGCTGTGAAAGACGGTTCAATTTTGAAGATGCAATTTTTTTATGATGAAGATACACAGAGTGGGGAGCTGATGTAATAATCGTGTCTATATAGAGTAAAAAACTCTGTTGATTTTGCCGAGGACGTCCTCGCTTTTTTCGTTCACACTATTTTCTATAATTGTATTATTACTAATTAATACATATACATGTCACATGAAATAGAGACAAAAGTACTTGATATTGATTTTAAAAAAATCCTCAAAAAATTGTCTATAATTGGAGCTAAACGAATCGAGAAAGAAAGGTTAATTGTTGATTGGTATAGATTAAAAGGAGTTAAGGAGGGTGAAGATCCTTGGTTTTTAAGAATTCGGTCATACTCTGGTAAGAGATATGAAGTTACTTGGAAAGCAAAGTCCGACAAGGTTGGTATAGTCAGAAAACACAAAGAAATAAATTTCAATATTAAAGAACATGAGAAGCTCGCTGATTTGTTTGAAGAGATTGGACTTGAAAAATATGCGCATCAGGAAAAGGATAGAACATCTTTTTACTTAAAGGGATGGCGGTTTGATATTGATCAATATCCAGGAATGCCTGCTTTTATTGAAATAGAAGGGAAAAGTGAAGATCATATTAAAGAGGCAATCAAACTTCTTGGTCTAGATAAAAATATGACTTGGTCAAAGGGTGAACGAGTACTTATACAGGAGAGGTATAAACTAGATTGGTATAACATGAAGTTCTAAAACAAAAAACAATGACTCTAACGAGTCGGAAAGGATAGATATGGTAGAAAAAACAATAGTTCTTTTGAAAATTCCAACGTTTTATCCAGAATGCGATAATGCAAGTGTATTCATCGCACAGTCTCTTGGTATATATCGCTTTGACTGTAGATTAAGAGATGTAAGCCTAGATGAAAATGATTTGAGCACTATTTATTCAAACGTGGACAAGGTTATACTCAATACAATTCTCGCGCAGCTTGCATTTAGAACACTCCGTGTATTTGTGGTTACCGGAAAAGATGCTGTGAATACTGTATTCAATCTCAAAGGCACCAAGACAGATCCGTATGATTGTGATTGTTCTTCGTGGCGTTACAACCTCGCGGTAAATGTCACCAATGTCAAAAATCTAAATAGACGTGTTAAGTTGAGAAAAAGTGATGGTTCTCATCTAGTAACAATTATTGAAAACTTTGTTCATGCACCTGGACCAGAAGATGTTGAGCGGAATCTTCAGGTATTTCGAAAGTTCTTCGGTAAAATTTGATTATAAGCATGGTGGTAGGATAAATTCCTGCCGTCTTTTTTGCCGAGGAATTCCTCACTATAACTTCTGCGTATTAAGAGTAAGCTTTTGATTGAATAGTTGAAAAAACAATAACAATCGATTGAAGGAAAAGATAAATTTATGAAGAACATGAAACCAGTAGTTAGTAATGCTGACAGTTTGATAAAAATACAATATCCTGTCTCGATAACACAGAAACTAATTAATCGTTTGCAAGGTGAAGTAACAATCTGTGCTGGTGAATTTCAACAGGGTATAAGAGCCAATTATGAACCATACGTAATTAATGACGATTATTTCATAGTCTCTGGCGGTAAAGAAAATGTGACTTACACAACAATTTCATGGAGTATGTTTGGTGGTAATACGGCAATTTGTCGAAAAGATATACTGTCACAAGAGACTCTTGTTGCTATCAATAAGAACCTTAAAAAAGGTAGGGTATCATTTTGCACAGTATATGATGCACTTGTCCTATGGAATTTATTCAGAAAAAAGCCTATTGATGAAGCGTGTTGGATAGGGTCATCTCAATTCAAGACTAGTAAATTTGATGATGGAATCTTTAGACTTGAAAATAACGATGAAGATATTACATGTCTGTTACTAGGTGACATGTATGGGAATGTTACATTTTCATCACGATGTAGAATAATCTTACGCTACCAAGCGCTCTGATTAAATATTGGTATTCGAGACGCCACTATTAATTTAGTGACGTCTTTTTACTCATACCTCAATGCCTCGATAGGGTTGAGACCCGCAGCTCTTCTTGCTGGATAATAACCAAAGACAATACCGATAAATGCAGAAACACCGAAGGCGAGTAGAACTGATGATGTAGAAATTGAGGCCTGAAGAATACCAAAATAAGTGACAGCGAAAGCGATGAGCCAGCCAAGGATAACGCCGATAGTTCCACCAATCACTGTGAGCGCCACTGCCTCTGTCAGAAATTGAGTACTGATATCTTTCTTTTTTGCACCTATAGCTTTGCGTAGACCGATCTCACGTGTACGTTCAGTCACTGTTGTGAGCATCATATTCATAATACCGATACCACCTACCACAAGTGAAATACCAGCAACAGCTCCAAGAAGTATGGTGAAAGTTCCGGTGACACTTGATGCGGCAGAGACGATTGATGCTTGGTTGAGTACATTGAAATCAGCTGCAGTTGGGTCTGAAATCTTGTGACGAGCGAGAAGGAGTGTAGTTATATCTGCTTGTACCTGCGTCATAACATCAGCTGATACAGCAGATACACTTATTGATGATATGTAAGCCGTGCTTCCAACTAGAAAAAGTTCGGCATCAGAAAGTGGTATGTAAATAACATCATCTTGGTTGTTGAAACCACCACTTGTACCTTTTGAAACAGTTACACCAATAACAGTAAAATTGATGCCTTTGATGACGATTGTTTGTCCAACCGGCTCATTGGTTCCAAATAAGTCTGTAGCAGTGGTTGGTCCTATTACTGCAACTTTGTTCAGATTCTTACTATCTAAATCCGCAATGAAAGAACCATCATTAACTTGAATACTATGAACTGCTGCATAAGCAGAATTCACGCCTGTCACCGTTGTATTGGTATTCGTCCCTTTTGCAGTTACTTGATAGCGTCCAGAATCTTCCGGAGACACGGCTGCTATATTTGCTACTGTATTACTAATAGCATTTGCATCATCAGGTGTCAGTGTATGAGAAGCACCACGACCTGAAGATACCTGATAACCAGGCCCACGTTGAGCACCAGGAGATATGACTAGAAGATTTGATCCAAGTGCCTGGATACTAGACTGGATAGATCCTTGAGCACCTTGGCCGATAGACACCATAACAATAACAGAACTGATACCAATGATGATGCCGAGCATTGTCAAAGAAGTTCGCACCTTATTGGCAGTGAGAGCTGATACTGTTTCGTGAAAAATGTCTTTAGTGGTCATAATAATTTATTTAGGATTTTTTCTTTGCATGGGCGATAATTCTCTTTGAGTGACTACTTCCATCTTCAACAATTAATCCATCTTTTATATAAATAATACGATCAGCGTGCTCTGCAACTTCGCGTTCATGTGTGATAAGGACGATTGTACTCTTGAATTCACGATTGAGTCCTTGGAATGTGCCTAGAACGATATCACCA
>CAIRAF010000008.1 GCA_903876465.1 uncultured bacterium
TAGTGCGGCACAAGCATGAGGGCCTCATCTTTACCTGATGAACGCATATTACTCATGGCCTTACCCTTACATGGGTTCACATCCATATCATCACCCTTTGAAGTATCACCGACAACCATACCTTCATAAACTTCAACGGCAGGACCAATGAAGAGGCGTCCACGATCTTGGAGATTCCAGAGTGAGAAACCAAGTGACTTGCCTGAAACCATAGAAGTCATAGAACCAGTCTCACGCTTTTCGATGGTACCAGCATAAGGTTTGAAATCAATAAAACGACTAGCGAGAATACCCTCACCTTTTGTATCAATAACGAAAACGTTTCTATAGCCAAGAAGACCGCGTGTAGGAATTTCAAAAAGAATGCGTGATTGATTTTCCTTAGTCTTCATATCAGTCATGATAGCCTTACGCTTGCCGAGCTTGTCGATGATAGCACCAGTAAATGTTTCTGGAATATCGATAGTGAGCTCTTCGAAAGGTTCTGACTTCACACCGTCAATATCTTTGACGATAACCTGTGGCTGAGAAACTTGGAGTTCATACCCTTCACGACGCATGTTTTCGAGAAGAACAGCGATATGAAGCTCACCACGACCATAAACTTTGAAATAATCATTAGCAGAAAAATCCACCTTGAGACCAACGTTGATTTCAAGTTCTTTTTCGAGGCGTTCACGGATCTGACGACCGGTGACGAATTTACCTTCACGTCCAGCAAATGGAGAATTGTTAACGAGAAAATTCAAACTGATAGTTGGCTCATCAATCTTGATAGTTGGAAGAGCTTCAGTGGCTTCATTATCTATGAGTGTTTCTCCAATATAGATATCAGGTAAACCAGCAACAGTGATAATGTCACCTGCAAAAGCTTCTTTAACTTCAACACGCTTTTTACCTTCAAAAGTGAAAAGTTTGGTGACTTTACCTGTAAATGTTTTGCCGGTGATAATATCTTTCACCCAAATATTTTGACCATCTTTAATAGAACCATCATAAATACGACAGACACCGAGACGTCCAAGGAAATTATCATAACCAAGGTTGAACACTTGAGCTTTGAGAGGATGTGTTGCTTGTACTGCTGTATTAGCTGGAGGAACATGCGAAAGAATAGTATCCAAAAGTGGAGTAAGATCTTTTGATTCCGCATCAAGACTCATCTTGGCAATACCCTGACGACCGATGGCATAGACTGTTGGGAAATCGATCTGAGCGTCATGTGCACCAAGCTCAATGAAAAGTTCGAGGACTTGTTCATGAACGAGATTTGGGTTAGCGGCTGGTTTGTCGATCTTATTGATGATGACGATAGGTTTGAGACCGAGCTCCAAAGACTTCTTCAAAACGAAACGTGTCTGTGGCATAGGACCTTCTTGTGCATCGACGACAAGGAGAACTGTATCAATAGAACGAAGAACACGTTCCACCTCTGAACCGAAGTCGGCGTGACCAGGTGTGTCGACAATGTTGATCTTTGTACCTTTATAAATAACTGAAGTGTTCTTGGCATAAATCGTAATACCACGCTCTTGTTCTAGAGCATTAGAATCCATACTTCCTTCATCACCGTGACCACACTGTGTCATGATGGCATCAGTAAGAGTGGTCTTACCGTGGTCCACGTGAGCGATGATGGCTATGTTACGTATTTCTTGCTTTTCCATATGATGTTGAAGGTTAATAAAATGCCCTTTCAGGCTGTTTTTGATGTTAGTTGATTGGTTTCGAGTTGAGGGATAATTTAAACAAAAAATCGCTCAATAGTCAAGCGGATACTTATTTAAACAATAAAAAACCACCAAGGAGAGATGGCTTGATAGTGGATCAAGAAGACTCCACATAACCAGACTGTCCAGTGTAGAGTGCGTGCTTATCCGGCTCGAGTCCTGCGGGCGTGAACCTTTCGGTAGCGCCGAACGTCAGGTATCTAATCTGACGCTCCCCTTGGTGGCATATGTCACGAGTGCATGACAGTAATCTCGTTACACGACATGCTTTACGTAACTTCTCCTAAACACTACCACATCTAAACGAAAATGAAATACGTCGATACAGCAATAATTAACATAACAATAAATGGAGCGACGACATGATACAAACCTTTACACGGAGGCACGGCCGCATGTCTTTTAAACATAAAATAGATGAGGTAGATGACCAGACATATTAAAATAATACTTACATATATATTTATATGCCACACATATCTCGCATCAATCATTCCGATAACTGACATGATGAGAGGAAGTACTCTACCAAATCGAGGAATCATAGTAACCTAACATTACCACACTAATCTAAATCTGTAATACCAGTTTCTTTACAAGCTTCTTTGAAATCCTTTGGTAGAGGTGCCTCTATACGTACGTGCTCCCCTTTTGGCGTATCAAACTCGACAGAACGAGCATGGAGTGCTGTACGTTCAAAACCTAGCGCCATGGGGCGATTTGGAGCATAGAGAGTGTCACCAACGACTGGATGCTGTATAGCGGAAAAATGAACACGAATCTGGTGTGTGCGACCCGTCTTTGGTTCAGCTTCCATGAGAGTAAAGCGTTGTTTGCTTTCTGTGCTGTCTTTGTCACGACCAGAAGAAACATTTTCAAGTTTCATAGGAACTATAACTGTTGCCAATTTTGTCCAATATGTTTCTGCTTCACGCTCTACCCCACGAGATCCACGACTAGCTGAATATCTTCGAAAATCAGAACCACTACGACCTATCGGACGAGTTATTGTTCCAAACTCTTCTTTTAGATCACCCCAGACGAAGGCAACGTATTTCTTTTTAATTGTGCGGTCTTGAAATTGCTTTTTTAGAAATGCATGACCCTTGGCAGTTTTTGCAATAAGAAGAACACCGGAAGTTTCGCGATCAAGACGATGCACTATGCCCGGACGAATGATTTCTGTTCCGTCTGGCGAACGAGAAGGCTCCCCTACATTCTTGGCACGAGGAAATTCCTTGATAACCCAATCAGTTATGAATGGTCCCTTTGCACGACCATCTGGGTGAACCATAATGCCTGCAGGCTTATTGATAGCAACAATATCACTGTCCTCATAAAGGATAGTGATCTTTGGAAGCTTCATCGCTTTGCGAGGTAAGCTCTGTATGGTCTTTTTTGATGACTTATTGCTCATGTGATGAATATACGCTATTGTATGCACTAAGGCAAAATTTTGTGAAAATTTCGCGGGCGATTAGCTCAGTTGGTAGAGCAATCCATTTACACTGGAAAGGTCACAGGTTCGAGTCCTGTATCGCCCACAATGAAAGATAAGATCCTTACTTATTCAATTCTAGGTCTTGCCACATTAGTTTGTGCTACAACTATTTACTATTACACATCAACTCCAGAGCCAATCGAGATTCCTTTAACGATTACTCCTGCAAAAATAGTAATTCCTTCATATTCATACCTATTTAAAGATAATAGAGAGCCGATGACCAGTAATATTGTAGGATATTTTGCTGGCGGTGCGTTTGCTTGGTATGTCCCTGATTGGCTAATAGAAAATTGGTCAATGCAGAATTCGACTTCATCAGATGGTATGGATATATCTCCAAAAATTAGACAAAACAGTAACGATTTTTCAGATATTATCTTTTCTATATCAACAAGCAGTGAGACATTTAACGCTCTCACGCTATATGAGAATGAATTGCAATCTGTTTCATCATCTACTCAAGTCACAAATGAAGTCTTATTGAATCAACACACTGAAGGAGGTATAACGATGGTTATTGAAACAGATACTCGCATATACCATATCCAGGAATCTGCCGGCAATAGAACTAAAGAAATATATTATATCGATGGAAAAGGAAAAACACTTGTCGTTTCATTTGAAGCCAGAACGGACATATTTCCACAATTTTCACCAAAAATACAAAGTATGATAGAAGGAATCGGTGAATTGAAACCTCCCCAAGGCTAGAGAAAATTTGGTCCAATCAAAAAAAGGAGACGTATGAATAAAGTAAACGAACACCAAGAAGAATGCCTAAATATACTACAAGAAGAGTGTGCAGAGGTAATCCAGGCCGCATCTAAAATCAAACGTTTTGGATTGGTAGGAAAACCAGTCAACACAACGCTGACAAATAAGGAAAGCTTAGAAATGGAGTTGGGCGATGTATTAGCCTTGGTTGATTTAGTCAAGGCATCGAACCTGGGTATTACAACCGAAGGTATCGAAAAGGCCAGACTCAATAAGATGCAACGTTTATCTAAATACATGCACACATGGGAACAATACACAGCAAAATAAAGGGTATCTTTGATACTCTAAAAGGAAAGAATATGGCACAATTACCATCAACACCAATGGCTCCTAGCACTATCAGTGCACCTGTTATTTCGACAGCAACCACTACAGGTCAGGGTGGTTCGGTATATACAACAAATCCAGTCTGGTCGGCGGGTTATACAACAACAACCGTTCCTTCCGGATATTATCAAGGACTTACAGGCAATCTTCTGCAAAATGGAGCAAACGGTGTAACCGGTGCCTCCTGGACATCTGCTATAGGTAGTACAGCAGGTTATCAAGCTTCAACTCCAAACCCGATGGTTCTTTCCGATAATAAGTCACAGGAAATCTGTCGTATAGAACCCGACGGAAAAGTTATCTGGGCCAACGGCATTGATGTCGATGAAGCTGCTGAAGCATTTTCAAGGTCAATATCTATTGGTACAGAAAGAAAAGCTGGTATCACTGAACGTGTAAAATGTGAAATCCGTAATGCTATATTCGAAGAGATTATTGCTATTGCGAAAGAGAAAGGTTCCCTGACATCAGATGATTTGACATTGATGCTCGAAGCTACTAAAATAATGGAGAAGCTAAAAGGAATAAAATGAGACAATATTTAAAAGAAATAGTAGACATTGGTACAAAATATGCAGTCATCTTTAAAGGTTTACCTAACAACAAAGAAACATTAAGCATACGAAAATATAATGATGAAGATTTAGGTGATTTTGACGAAATGGTCAAAGATTATGAGTTTGAATCATATAGTAATAGTGGTATGCCAAGGTTTAAACTAAAGGACTAATAATGTTCGGAACAAATGAAATCGTAGGACAAAAGTTTTTCAAGGATGCACCAGCTAAGAGCCTGTTTGTAA
>CAIRAF010000009.1 GCA_903876465.1 uncultured bacterium
GTACTACAACTTGATCGCTTCCAAACAAATGAACATTGGGATTTCTTTTTTCATACGATTTTCTTCATCTGCACGAGGGCCTGGTTCACTAACCTTATGAGAAATCCATTCTTCGAGACGAGCTACAGCAAAACCTGCTTTATTCAAAGCTTTGAAATATGACTGAAGTGGTCGATGAAATGACACAGTGAAAGTCTTACGAATCTGACGGTCCTTAGCTGGTGTCATATCTATTTTATGCTGACTGTCTGACATATATGAATCAATACGACGATACTGCTTCTGCGGACCAGCATCCCATTGCCATGACGAACCTCCGACAATGCGGAATGCGGGATGATTGAGAACAAGCACAAGCTTGCCACCTGGTTTCAAGACACGCTTAGCTTCTGCAAAAGTACCAACAATATTTTCAATATTTTGAATAGCTAAAACTATAACCGCAGTATCAACGGAATTTCCATCCTTGAAAGAAAGATTGTCGGCGGATGTTGTCGTATAAGAAATATCTTTTGGTGAATTTTTTATGGCTATTTCGATCAATTCAGGAGCAATGTCACAAGCTGTAACAGTCGCACCTTTACCAGCAAATGCACGGGAAAAATATCCTTGACCACAAGCGATGTCTAGGATCTTCATATTTTTCTTTGGAGCAACAATACGTAAGATATTTGGAAGAATAACTTTCTCTTGATATGTATCAGTCGAATCTTCAAGGAGAACGTCATACCATTTCGCCACACTATTCCATGATGTTTTATGCTTTTTAGCTGCATCTTCAGGCGATACTTCAGGCTTAGTTCCTGGTTTCTTTTGATCTATTCTTTTGCGCCAATCCGAGTTGTTTTTCATTGAAATAGAACTATAACAGATATTGACAAAATGAGCAATTAGTTGTTAATATTATATTGAGTAGTTTGAACCAACAAAACGAACACAAAACCGTATAAAATTATGGAACACATCATGCCAAAGCGGCGAGAGAAGCGCCCATCTCTTCTCTCTTGCACCACATGGATTACCCTCTATCTTATTTTGGCCGGGGCAATAGTATTGGTCGATGGCCAATACTTCTTGATAAATATCCCAGGTGGACATATTTCCACAAGTGACCCTGCGACAAGAATGGCCATTATTGGCCTGGGAGTCACAATGCTCATCTTATTCATAATGATGGACATTGTCCGCGAATACAGATACTTGCGGAATAATTCCTCAAACTGAAAGACCTCAATATCCATCAGGCCACCCTATCAATTGGGTGGCCTAGTTTTTTATAGGAATTTTCTCAGTCTTATAATATTCTCTTATTGATTCAAATTTATCGTCTTTTACAATACATATTGCCACTTCATTAATTTTTATTCTAAGATTTCTCTTTGTATCGGTAAATTCTGCATACCATTCAGCTATGACAGTATCCCCTGTGAGCCAGACATTTAATAATTCAAAAGAAATATCCTTTTGTTCACCAACGACTTTCTTAATCCAATATGAACGAATCTCATCGTGTCCACTATTTTTGGGTTCATGAGGTTCGTGATAGACAGCATCAGGTGTAAAAATAGTCACGATTAAATCTGGATCTTGCGTAATCCAAGCTTGGCCATATGTATTAAGTAATTCTGTCGCTCTTTCCTTTGTCATAATCGCAAAGTAACACGAAATTGCAATTATGACAATTTTTGAAAATCTATCAAAATACCTTATAATGGCTACCTAATACAAAAAATATGACAAAAATAAAATCCATTCAGGCTCGCGAAATACTTGATTCACGTGGTAATCCAACTGTCGAAGTCGATCTTACTCTTTCTGATGGTTCATTTGGTCGTTCAGCTGTTCCATCTGGCGCCTCAACTGGTAGCCATGAGGCAATCGAACTCCGTGATGGTGATGCAAAAAGATACAATGGTAAAGGCGTAGAAAAGGCTGTTAAGAATGTGAATGCTACTATTTTGAAAGCTTTTAAAGGTAAAAGTTTTGATCAGCGTTCTCTTGATGAAGCTTTGATCAAACTTGATGGTTCAGCTAATAAAGGAAAACTTGGTGCCAATGCTATTCTCGGAGTCTCTATGGCTTTCGCTCACGCATCTGCAAAGAGTATGAAGAAACCTCTTTACGTTTATTTCAATAAGATTGCGAAGACCAAAAATCCTATTCAACTCCCTGTTCCAATGATGAATATTATCAACGGTGGTCAACACGCAGAAAATTCATCTGATATTCAGGAGTTCATGGTCATCCCTGTTGGTTTCAAGTCTTTCAAGGAAGCCCTTCGTGCAGGCGATGAGATTTTCCATGCTTTGAAGAAAATACTTCACAGTAAAGGACTTGCAACAACAGTTGGTGATGAAGGGGGCTTTGCTCCATCACTTTCTTCAAATGAGGCGCCTTTTGAAGTCATCATGGAAGCCATTGCAAAAGCTGGCTATGTTGCTGGTAAGGACGTCTGCTTTGCGATTGATGCAGCTGCAACAGAATTCTATAAAGAAGGAAAATATCATCTCAAGCGCGACAATAAGACTCTTACATCAGATGAGATGGTGGCATGGTATGAAATGCTTGTCTCAAAATACCCTATTATTTCTATAGAAGATGGTTTGGCAGAGGATGATTGGGCTGGTTATAAAAAGATGACCGACAAGCTTGGTAAGAAAATCCAAATTGTTGGTGATGATTTATTTGTCACA
>CAIRAF010000010.1 GCA_903876465.1 uncultured bacterium
GCCTGTGCCGAGCCCAGTCACATACTTTTGATAATTATGATTTGAGACAAACGCCTTTGACGTGATCTTCTTCTGAGAAGCCATTTTGCGCTCTATTTTAGTTTCAATTTCCTCGCCAAGTGATGCTTTTGGATTGATGATATGCCAACCATTAGTTACAGCTGTCGCTTCAACTCGTGAACTATTTTTAAATACCAGTAAGTCTGCATTTTCAGCTGACGGCTTATTATTTTCGGAATATTTAGTTATGAGGTCGCTAGTACCCATTACTTTTGAAGTAGACTCGATGAGAGTTACAAAGTCTGGAAATTTAACCTTTATTGATTCAGAAAATGGGCATTTGTTACAAACTATTTTATATGAAGGACTCGGATCCATACCTAGAGCTCGTTCTATATCGCGTGTAATGTAGGTGATAGGTTTCATAAGGACAGTTTACATTTTTTGAGTAAAAGTGCAAAGTGGTGAAGTGGGCAATTTTTCAAATAATAAAAAAGAAAAGAAATATCATCGCGAATCTTGATTAATTAGCTCGGGCAGGTATAAAAATCCTCCACTTAAATAAATGACACACGGCCACTTATTTGATAGAGTGCAACCATGTCATCTACACTCTCCATCATCGGCACTCCCATCGGCAATCTCGAAGACATTACTCTTCGTGCGCTCAAAGTCTTAGCCAGTTCTGACTTAGTACTTTGTGAGGACACGCGCATGACTAAACGTCTTTTTGATCGTCATAATATCAAAGTACCAACAAAGTCCTATCACATGCACAGTAAAATCTCGCGTGTTGATGAAATCATAACGTTACTCAAAGAAGGTAAACACATTTCACTTGTTTCAGATGCTGGCACTCCAGGAATTTCTGATCCAGGTGCTGAATTGGTTTCGCGTATACGAAAAGAGTGTGCGCAGGAAATAATGAGTGGTAAATTAAAGATAGAAGCTATACCTGGTCCATCGGCTCTCACATCCGCACTTTCGATAGCAGGCGTACAGTGTGCTGATTTTACTTTTCTTGGTTTTTTGCCTCACAAAAAAGGAAGAGAGACCTTATTCAAGGAAATTACAGACTCAGAGCGCACGATGGTCTTTTATGAATCACCTCACAGAATAATGAAAACACTAGATTCACTCGTAGAGCATTTCAATTCGCCAAAAGAATTTGTGGCTAGAAAAGTGACTATTTGTCGTGAGCTTACCAAGATTTTTGAAGAAGTTGTTGCTGGTACGGCTGTAGAAGTGAAAAAATATTTTGAAGAACATTCAGATAAAGTAAAAGGTGAGTTCGTAGTTATTGTCTGTAGGGAATAAAAACCTATTTAAAAAAGACCGCATCAGCTTAGGCCAATGCGGGGTGTTACTTGTGATTATTTCGTTCGATCAACGAGAATAGATCATTTACAGCTTTTATGTCTTGTTCTCGTGAAGATAAGATTGCGGCGCCATCTTCAAATTTGATTACGAGCAGATCGTTGGGGCTGATTTCGGTACTTAATTTTTCAGGATTGATCAGTGGAGCAAAAGGTGGCCAACTGTCGGTAAAACTTGAAAGAATTGGTTGGTCATCTTTCGTGATTATGATCTCATTTAGATCTGTTGGATTGAGATTTGACTTGTGTGGAATAAATTTAATCATGGGCTCAACTCGGATAATACATTGAGAATCGAGCTTAATATAATGTAGTTTTCCAACAAACCATTTGTGATTCTTAAAAATCCGTACGACGACAACCAAATTTGGCTGCATGTACGGATGAATGTCATCAAATGACAATGGGGTAGTGTTCATACGTACTTTTCGGTGTTATTTCAATTGTTGTTTCTGGCATTATCCTACCATCTTGCGTTATAATCACAAGCACTATGTCAAAACGTCAAATAATCATTCTTCTGGGCGTGCTCATTATCATCATCGCTCTCTTTTCAGGATTTCCAACTTTATGGAATACGATTGCATATATAGTCGTTGGTGTACTTATCATTATGACCGCATACACCATACAGCCACAGACAAAGGAATCAGAAGATACGACATCTGCTCCATTTATTGAAACACAAACTCCACCACAGATATAATGAAGAAACGATCGTATAGTGCCAAGACCGTTTTAAGTACTGTGGTGGTTGTGGCTTTTATAATTGTCATTGGTATTGTGTGCCTTAGCTTTTTATTTCCTACAGGTAAGATTCATTACTCAGGTTCTCTTGATAAGAACAAAACAAACGTTATCGCAATTGCTACAACGACTCTCATCGTACAGGCTTCGACTACTCCAGTATTCGTCGTGACTCATATTGCACCACCTGAGACAGTCAGAGCAGCATATTATACAAGTTGGGCTGCTGGCACACCTTCTTTTCAAAAAGAAATGTTTAGTCTAGTACAAGGAACAGATCTCAATAGTCTAGTTATCGATGTGAAGGATTATAGTGGCAGAGTTAGTTTTTTGACTGATGACTCCCAGATAAAGTCGATTGGTTCTGCACAAGATCGTATTCCAGACATTGAACATGTTATCGATCGCCTGCATAAAGAGGGTATTTATGTTATCGGACGTGTCGCAGTTTTTCAGGATCCTTTTATAGTAAAAGTTCATCCTGAATGGGCTATTCATGACGAAGCTGGAAAAATTTGGAAAGATAAAGGCGGTGCCTACTGGGTGGATCCTGATAGTAAGGATATGTGGAAATACATTTCTGATATTGCTGAACAAGCTTACGCAGTTGGTTTTGATGAAATTAATTTCGATTACGTTCGTTTTCCTTCAGATGGAATAACAAATGCCGTTTTTGATAAATCTGCTAGTACCACAAAAGAAAGTGTTATCACAAACTTCTTTTCATATTTACATGACACTCTCTCGTCAAAGAATATTCCAATTTCTGCGGACATTTTTGGGCAAGTGACTAGTGATAAAGGGGACATGGGTATCGGTCAGCATTTTGAGAATGTTTTGCCATATTTCGATTATGTCGATCCAATGGTTTATCCTTCTCACTACATCACCAATTTCTTGGGCTACGTAAAACCTGCTGAACACCCATATCCAATAGTTAGATCTGAATTAAATCAGGCTGAGGCACGTTCACTCAAAGCTTCTACGCAGACTATAGTCACCGCTTCAACAACTGCTTCCACAACCACTTCAATAACCAAAGTCTTGTATAAACCTGCCGTCATCCGTCCATGGCTCCAAGCATTTGATCTTGGTGCTATTTATACACCAGCTATGGTGCATGCTCAGATACAGGCAACAGCCGATGCGGGCGCCGATGGTTGGCTGCTTTGGAATGCTGGAAGTGTTTATAATAGAGAATTTGTGTCACCATTTTTGGCGAGCACCACAAGTAAATATTAATCAGGTGAGCTTATGCACCTTGCATAATTTTTTAATAGTTGTACTATTTGCCACGGGAGTAATTATAGTAAACATACACGCTGGTTTGGCCTCGTACACCAAACTCACCGCAAGGTAAAAGTGTGTGAAGAGTCAACGTCTGTTTGAAAACATAATCGTATGATAAATCGTGGGAGGATAAAAGTAGCTGATGGCACAGAAGTAACAATGACGAATGGTATGCACCATGTTCAGGAGTGTATTCGCACCCTTGGAAGACCGTTTGCCACTGTGGCCGAAGCCAAGGCGTTTGATAAATTGGGTAGTGATGCTGCGCGCAAGGCCTTCATCAAGGATCGTCTGCCAGAATTACCGCCGGTTAGCGCACAATCTGCGGAACTGGAGGTGAGCGCCGCCACCTAAATCAAACCGTCACCATTAACCCTTACTTACGAAGATTTTAGAATAACCCCCGTCCGGCAACGATATATGCTGGTCGGGGGTTTTTGATTTAGTGAAATGTGGTACAATAATCTCAAATTCCGTTATTTATATATTATGGACGACAATCGCGTTACATATTTCGCCGAGACTGATGCCCGCAACAAACGGGTCAAATTCGGCATAAAATCTATTGATAGAACCAAGCACGTCTATGTTATTGGTAAGACAGGTATGGGCAAATCGACTCTCCTCGAGAACATGGCCATTCAGGATATTCAGAATGGTGCAGGCATGGCTTTCATTGATCCACACGGCAAGACAGCCGATCTTCTCCTTGAATATGTTCCTAAAGAGCGCATACGCGATGTAATTCACATCGCTCCTTTTGATACTGATTATCCTATTTCATTTAACGTTCTTGAAAGTGTTGATCCACAAAAGCGCCACCTAGTCGTAGGGGGACTCATGAGTACATTTAAGAAAATTTGGGAAGATGCTTGGTCAGCTCGTATGGAATATATCTTGACCAATACACTTTTGGCACTTCTCGAAGCAAAGGGAACAACTTTGCTTGGCGTCAACAGAATGCTTTCTGATAAAAATTATCGCAATGAGATCGTGGCACAAGTTCAGGATCCTTCAGTCAAATCATTCTGGGTTAAAGAATTTGCTAACTATACAGAACGTATGGCTGCTGAAGCCGTGCCTGCTATCCAAAACAAAGTTGGTCAATTCACTGCAAATCCACTTATTCGAAATATGATTGGTCAGCCAGTTTCTTCTTTTGATTTTAGAAGAGCAATGGATGAAGGGAAAATTATTATCATTAACCTTTCAAAGGGAAGAATTGGTGATGAAAATATGAAACTTCTTGGAGGACTACTTGTGACCAAAATATATCTTGCTGCTATGTCTCGCGCTGATGTGCCAGATCGTGTCATCAAGATGTTGCCACATTTTTATTTATTTGTGGATGAATTCCAGAACTTTGCCAATGCTTCTTTCGCGGACATTCTTTCTGAATCGCGTAAATATAAACTTAATCTTACTATTGCTCACCAATATATAGAGCAAATGGATGAAAATGTCAGCGCCGCTGTCTTCGGTAACGTTGGAACCATGATCGTCTTTCGCGTTGGTGCCACCGACGCTGAAGCTCTGGAAAAAGAATTTGCACCGCAGTTCACCATGGAAGATCTGGTCAACCTTGGCCAATTCCAGATGTATTTGAAATTGATGATAAATGGACTTACATCTGCACCATTTTCTGCTACTTCAATGCCACCAATAACACCTCAAAAGATTTCTTATGTTAAAGAGATTATTGATGCTTCACGTGAACAGTTTGCCATTTCTCGTGCCACAGTTGAAGAACTTGTTGCGAAATTCCATGAGGCGACTCCTGCACCGACAAAGAAACTAGGAGAGGGCGGTAAAGAAAAGGTCCAGTTAACAGGTGACTTGAGGAAGCCCGAACAAAAGATGGTTGCACCAAAAGTTGTTGACGCACCAAAACCAGTTGAGTCACCAAAGATAGTTGAAATAGCAAAAATTGAAGTAAAACCTTCACTTCAGTCAACTAAAGTGGGACAAAATACTCCTTCGACCCCATCGCTCGTGACACCAATTCCTCAACAGAAATTTTCTACTAATGAATCACGTCCACCTCGCATGCCAGCTAAACCAGACCCTTCTTTGAAAGACTCTCTTGCCAAGATTGAAGTGTCAAAAAACGAAGAAGCAAAACATCAGCCGTTCAAAAAAGCTTTTTCAGTGGTCCCACCAATTACTCCTATTTCTCCAGCTCCACAAGTTAAAACTGCAGTTGTTCCAATAGTAAAGCCGGTATCACTTTCGACCTTAAGTAATTCATCTACAACTTCAAATGCCAATTCGCCAGCTCCTCAAAGACCAAAAGTTGACCCAAAGATTCCAACTCCAGAAAATGTTAGTCAGTTAAAAAATGCTCTTGCTGCTGCACTGTCTAAAAATAAACCACCAATAACAACAGTCATTTCTCCAGAGATGCGATCTCCCGTAACTGAACAAAAACCAGTTACAGAGCAGAAGCCTGTTATCGGGCAACAGCCGATTGAAAATAAATCACCTTCAAATTCAAAAGAGGTTCCTGAGGAAGTCTTGAAAAATGTCCTTAAGATTGATTAGGTTCGCACGTACGCTAGGAGCAACCTTACATATGCCTTTGCGAGGCCTATATAAGCTCGTGGATACTTTGTTCGATAATTCCATACAATATCCAAGATTTCCTTTGCTGTAGTCAGACGTTTCGTTTTGGTAATATTTCCGCCGTGCACGCGATAACCAGCCAGCACCTGCGGAATATTTGTGAACTTACTTTGCAAACCAATTTTGAGCCAGAGATCATAGTCGTCGCAGATTTTATATTCAGTTGAATATCCTCCACAGTCTAGAGCGATGCTTTTTCTGTACATTAAAGTGGATTGTGGGAATGGATTAAACTGAAGACAAATTTTTCTAATCAGTGAATCATAAACAGGGAATAGTACTTTCTTAATTGGCTTTGAATGTGCATCGATGCGCATAATGCCCCCACCGAGCATACTGTAGTCTTTATTAACGTCGAGAAAATCTATTTGTTTTTGAAGTTTATTTACATCTAACCAAAGATCGTCACTATCGAGAGGGGCTATATATATACCTCGAGCTAGTTCAAGACCGCGATTTCTAGTCCTAGCTATACCGAGATTTTCCTTGTTTTTGAAATATTTAATACGAGATTCACCATCAATATAATCCTTAACTATTCTTTCAGTATTGTCAGTTGAAGCGTCGTCAACAATGACCATTTCCCAATCTTTGAATGATTGAGCCAACACACTATCAATAGCCTCACGAATGTATTGTTCGCGATTGAATGTGACGGTAATTATCGATACTTTAGGAATATTTTGGGCCATGGTAGAAGTATACCTTAAATTCGAATCCATGAAGTAGGAACGATGTCTTTGTAGCCATTTTCATTTTTTAGAACCCAACGACGAGGAGCAATAATTATTTTACCGGGATTATTATTTAACCATGCACCCCACCAACTAAAAGATGAATTAGCAATAATATTATGATTACATAAGCTCATAAGCATTAATTCTTCATAATCTTTAATATTAGGTGATGAGACATATGTTACGGGGTAAGACAGGGGCATGTTTTCTTTAACCCATGCAATATCATCTGAAAAGACGAATATATGAAAATCAGCACCTGATTTATCTGTATTGATTTTTGAAGTCAGTGTTTCGAGCGCTTTTGAATAATATTCAGGATTACAGGTTCCGTGATTCAAATTAGTTTTTAAATCCTGAACATAATCTCCTCGACGTACATGAAGCGAGACAGAATTTGGTGTATTTTTGATTGTATTTGAAATACTTCTAGCCTCTGGATTGAGAGGAATTTTAAGTGTTAAATCTCGACGTATCTCCGCCTCTTGATCCATGAAATATTGTTCTGTTTGAAAGAAACCATCAAGATATATATTTTTTTTATTTAAACTAAATATATTCTTATTAAAATTAGTATTGAACTGACGAAGTGCTTTTACTCGAAAAAATCTCCAACCTTTTGAGATTATTCCAAAAGGGTATTTAAGTTTCCTGATTTCTTCTGGTGTTGCAATTTCAGCATGTATATTAAAAACACCTAAAGTATAACTACGCATGGTATCTATACCATTACTTTGACCATAACCAGTGATATCAACCTTGATTTCATTAGGCTTAAATCCTTTCTGTAGTTGACGCAAAGATAAAGCTCGTCCAGTAGCGTACTGAAAGATCTGATTACCTAGGCCACCTTTCATATTAATGATGATCATTTAGCGTATTAGATATGATATTAATCCTGATTTTTCATTTGGTACAAAAAGGATATTTGTGTACGTATATGGAGGTTTTACGGTGCATCTTTTGAGAAAACCATCGTCTCTCATTTCATATGAATCATATTTTGATGCAAATAGTATATCAGAAGATTTACGACAATTTTCAGCCCATTTTTCATCGCCTGCCATTTCGAGAGTTATCAATGGTCGAGAATCTTTTAATGTCTGTGATAAACCCGCGAGTATTTTATGTTCAAGTCCTTCTGCATCAAGTTTTATAAAATCAGGTCGTATTGAATTTTGTGAAAAGAATGAATCAAGCTGGATTGTTTTGGCTTTAATTTCATTTGGTTTAAACTTTAATATTGTGCCTTCAGCACTTGCACTGTTATATGCACCATATCCCGGACCATAATCAGAAAAAGAGAATTCACCAATAGAGTCTGACGCACCTGCATTAGTAGCTATGACATTAGATAATTTCTCTGTATTTTTTTTCAATAGGGAATATGTCCATGGAGTTGGTTCGAATGAATATACCTTTCCTTTGGTTCCAACAAGGTGACTTGTAAGCATTGAATAGAATCCAATATGAGCGCCAACGTCTATGAATGTCGTACCTTCTTTCATGAACCGCAGGAGAAATGAAGTAAGATTTGCCTCACAATTACCATAGTAGTAAAAGGTGTTTGCCTCAGGCAGGAATCCAGTCATGGTATCTCCCCATAGTGTTTTGAAGGATATTTTATAGGGTTTAATATGACTTGCTGTCGCCAGGAAATAATAGGGTAATGCTCGAATAGGATCTTTCAAAACCCTCGTGAGTCTACCGAGTGGGCGGAGTTTCTCTCGCTTTACTATTATCGATATAAGTTTTTCTTTTTGTTCTGGGGTCATTTATTTAAGTGAATCAATCATAGCATCAATCTCTTTTTTTACATCTTCAATTCTTATATCTCTAACACATGGAGCACTTTCACCAGCTTTTACATCTTTAGCACAAAGCCAGTTATCGCCTTTGCACGTCATCTTTTTATCAAAGACTATCTTATTTTTATTCAAATCTCCATAGGGGAAGAATCGTCCGAAATGTCCACCACCCATGAGACATATTGCAGGAGTACCGACCGCAGCCGCAAGATGAGTAATACCAGTATCACTTCCAAAATAGAAGTATGAATGTTTGAGAAGATGTAATATTGTTGGAAGATTGGTTGTTCCAGATATATCAACCACTCTTTCTTTTGATTTCATCTGATTCATAATTGATGCAACCAATTTTTTCTCGCCTTCACTACCACAGAATACTGGTGTAATATTTTTTTCAATTAAATAGTCAGTAATGATTGCAAATTTTTCACTTGGCCATATTTTGAATGTGGTACCAGAACCTGGACAAATGATTACATATTTGTTTTCGACTAATTTATTAGCAGTAATTATTTTTTTCGCCTCAGTATCATTAAATATCTTCAGATCAATAGTAGGAAAAAGGATATCATTTTTTTCTTTGGTTATTTGTTCTGCGATGAAGATATTTTTGTCTATTTCAGTGACAATATTACTCGGTATAGAAATTAGCTGGGTGTAAATTTTGTCAGTATTTATTCTTTCTTCTTTTGTTGAGGCAGTGAAGTCTCCGTCCACACCAATACGAATAGGTGCACCGCTGACTTTTATCATGAAATCACCAGCTGGTTCTCTTGAAAATGTTGGTTGTATAGCTATGTCGAAGCCTTGCTTCTTGAGATTCAATAGGAAACTTCTTCGGTAGAATAAATCTGTGCTATATCTCTTTGCGTCATACCAGATAACATTTTCAAAGTCTGCGAGCAGAGGAGAGAGGCTTTGAAATAACTTTGAGATAACGAGTGTTATTTCTGCATCTGCATATACTTTCCTGTAAGCGGTAAGTGTTGGGTAAAAGAGGATGTAATCACCAAGAGTATCTTTTCGGAGTATCAGTACACGTCTTTTTGAATGGTGTTTAGCTGTCGTAAGACGGCATTCTAGTGATATGAGACAATCGACAATTGCTTTGATAATTTTTTTCATATGAGTTTAATTCTTTTTGTCTTTCTGTAATATTAGATGAATATTACCGAAGAGTCTCGAATCTTTGAAATCCTTAGATGAATATTTTGAAAATAACTTAAAACCATACCAATAGTTCACCGCGATATCTTTTACGAAGGTAAGATACTTATTTGAAAACTTCTTTGTTATTTTGCGAATTAGTCCTTCATATTGACCATCTTTTCTCTCCCAGAAAATGTCTTTTTGGATAATTTTAATGCCAGATAGATTATTCAAAATATTATTTACATGCTCTTCATCAAATCTGTATTGAAAGAAAGTTCCTTTATTATCCTTATATTGTTTTTCATAAACAGCACCTTGTGACCATTCTTCTATATTTTTTTTTGATACAGGGAATGTCAGATAAATGTAACCATCATCATTTGTGACACGAATCATCTCTTGGATGGCTTGAATGTATTTCCCATATATATGTTCAATAACACTTACAGAGTAGACAAGATCGAATGCATTATCGGCAAATGAAAGCCGAGTGCCGTCTTCTATTTTGAATGAAAGATTTTTGTTTTCTTTAATGAAGTTTTTTTCACTGCTATCAATATCTGTTTTTATGACATTATTTTTCTTTGATAAGACATAAGACATCAAATAAGGGGAAGAGATGTCCAAGACTTTCATATTAGCTAAATTGTTTTGTCTGATGAATTTATCCATATAGGCAAATTCTGTATAGCGCGGAGCATCTAATGGTCTAAGAAAAATAGACACCTTCCTTGAATTACTGGGAAGGAGATTCAATATGGAATAGACAGATAGGATTAATTTGACCTTATCAGTGTACGAGATGAGCATGTTTTTATTTTCTTTGCATTTCATTTTGTAATGATGATGATGCCACTACGACAGCTGATAAGTGTGCACAAACACTACGTCATATTGAATCTGAAATCAAAATATTGGAGTCGCTCAGAGGTACTTCCTTTGTCATAGAGTTGATTTATTTGACCCTACTCCGACACAATAATAGTCATGATAATCATAATGATGATGACAAAGGGAGTAATGTTTATGTAGCGAATTTGTTGATGGAGATGGCGGAAACAGATTTATCGCGAGTGA
>CAIRAF010000011.1 GCA_903876465.1 uncultured bacterium
ATGGATTCTTCTTACAACAGTACCTGTCTCAACATTTACTGATGCAAAAAAAGTAATTGATTGGTATACAAAACGCTGGCTTATCGAACGCTTTCACTATACATTAAAAAGCGGTTGCAAAATTGAGGAGCTGCAATTGCAAGAAAAAGAAAGGCTGGAGAGAGCCCTTTCAACCTATTCAATCGTTGCCTGTAAGCTCCTTTGGATGACCCATGAGGCAAGAGAACATCCGGATGAAAACTACAGTAAGATCATAACAGATGAAGAATGGGAGGTTCTATGCGCCGGCACAAATAGCAGCAAAAAGATACCCAAAACCATCTATGAGGCAGTACGGATGATTGCTAAACTCGGAGGTTTTTTAGGCAGAAAAGGAGACCTTGAACCGGGAGTAAAAACTCTCTGGACCGGCATGATAAAACTTAGCTATGCAATGATGGGTTGGTATATATTAAAAGAAAAAAAGCAAACATGAAAATGGCTCGGGTCAAACTTTTTGGAAGGAAAGAATACTCCATATTATATGGAGAAAAACGTGGTGGAATTAAAGAAGAAAAAATGAATAAAAAAAGGCTAGGAATATGAAAAATATGACAAGTCCATAAGAGATATTTAAAAAAGAACACAATAGGATTTAAAATCCAAAGAAAATTGGATTAAGGAATAATACAATTAAAGATGTGGGTAACGATGAGCCTCCCATTTGGAACACGTTCACACCTCCTCTTTAGCATACAAAATCGGGTTGATAGAAGATCCGCTTTAGTGCGTGCTGCCATCCCTGGGGATCCTGGATTTTTCACTGGACTAACCAACTAATAATAACCTGTGCTAATTCTTTTTGCTTTTCACTAAATCCATGATCTGCATCTTTAACGACTTCATATTCTAAATCTGACCGTCGTTGCTTCAAAATATCTATAACTCTAAGTACATCACCGTATTGATATTCATCTTTTTCTCCATATACGACTAGCGTTGGTTTTTTAATTGAATCGAAGTATCGAAAAAGCGGCTTTGTTGAAAGCGTTGCCTTATTCATTGCTTCTAAAAATGGAAATGTATTATAATCCCCGTCCGGATTTGCAATATCAAAAAATCCTTTATAAGAAAATATTTCGTTCGGCAATAATTCACAAATAATTTCTTCACCTTTCCCTTCTTTAATTTTCTGTTTTGATTCGTTTAATAATTTGATGAATTTATTTTTACCATATTGGTTATAATAAAGACCTGTATCATCCCCGCCCCCTGCGAGAATATATTTTGATACCTTATTTTCCGGGTTATAATGGTCATAAACACAAATTTTATTAGCCCCCGTTGAATGTCCTAGTAAATAAAATTCCCTATATCCTTTAGTTTCAAGAAACTCAATTGCCTCATCAATATCATAAACACATTCATGAATTACTTCATAAGCCATACCAAATCGCTTGCGCTCTATTGAGCCATCTTTCTTCTTAACCTCCAATTGTTTAATATAATGTGCCCCTCGATTGTTAAACGTGAGAAATGAAAAGCCTGCTTTTTCTAAAACTTCAATAAATCCTGCCCTTTACACAAACTACTAAAACCGAAGGGCTGGTAAAAAGTAAAAGTAATGAATTACCTGCTCCGCTTTCCTTTAAAAAAGGAGCCACTCATCTTGATGTGATTGTCGGTAAAAATATCTATGGTGGCGAGGAAACAC
>CAIRAF010000012.1 GCA_903876465.1 uncultured bacterium
ATCTCACTCGACAAAGCCTCACTAGCCGACTTGATAGCTGCAACATCAGATGGCTGCGCATCCTTCGCTGTCTTCAATGCTGTAATCTTTGCTTCAATAGAACTCGTGACATCTGCAGGGATCTTTTCCTTATTTTCCTTGAGAGCCTTCTCAGATGTATAAATCATCTGCTCAGCCACATTGCGAACCTCGACTTCTTCCTGTTTTTTCTTATCATCAGCTTCATGAGCAGCTGCTTCTTTTTTCATCTTTTCAACTTCATCTTTCGACAAGCCTGAAGAAGCGGTAATTTTAATACTATTCACCTTACCAGTTGTCTTATCTTTCGCTGACACATTCAAAATACCATTTGCATCGATATCAAATGACACTTCGATCTGTGGCACACCGCGTGGTGATGGAGCGATACCATCAAGGATAAAGCGTCCAAGAGACTTATTATCAGCCGCCATAGCACGTTCACCTTGAGTGATATGGATCTCTACTGAAGGCTGATTGTCAGTTGCGGTTGAGAAAACCTGTGAGCGCTGTGTTGGAACAGTCGTATTTTTCTCGATAAGCTTTGTCGCTACGCCACCCATTGTTTCAATACCAAGTGAAAGTGGAATAACATCGAGCAAGAGGACATCTTTAACATCACCACCCAAGATACCTCCTTGGATAGCAGCTCCTATAGCAACGACTTCGTCTGGGTTAACAGACATGTTAGGTTCACGTCCAAAGAGCGCTTTAACGGCGTTCTGGAGGGCTGGCATGCGTGTCTGGCCACCGACTAAGATAACTTCATTGATCTCACCAACTTTAAATGGTGAAGCATCTAGAGCACGCTTACTGATCATGATGGCACGGTCAACGAACTCCTGTGTGAGCTCTTCGAGCTTTGCACGAGTCATGGTGACAAGAAGATGTTTTGGTCCATCAGCACCTGAGGTGATGAAAGGAATATTGATCTCTGTTGAAACAGCTGTTGAGAGTTCAATCTTTGCTTTTTCTGCAGCTTCATCCAAACGCTGGAGTGAGAGACTATCTTTGCGAAGGTCGATACCATTTTCCTTTGCAAAAGTATCAGCAAGCCATGCAACTATTTTACTGTCTATATCGCGACCACCGAGATGTGAGTCACCATCTGTGGACTTTACTTCGATGACATCATCACCAACTTCAAGGATGGAAATATCGAATGTACCTCCACCAAAGTCGAAGACTGCAATCTTTTCATTTTTCTTTTTATTAAATCCGTAGGCAAGAGCTGCAGCTGTTGGTTCGTTGATGATGCGCTTAACATCAAGACCAGCAATCTGACCAGCGTCTTTGGTAGCCTGACGTTGTGAGTCGTTAAAGTAAGCAGGCACTGTGATGACTGCTTCCGTTATCTTCTCACCAAGACGAGCTTCAGCGTCATTCTTGAGCTTGGTTAAGATCATTGCTGAGATCTCTTCTGGACGCATCCACTTGCCAGCCATATTTACTTCGACACCGCCATTAGCAGACTTACGAGTTTCGAATGGAACATTCTTAATATCTTTCTGAACGCCTTCCTCATCAAATGTGTGACCGATGAAGCGTTTGATCTGGAAGATAGTGTTCTTTGGGTTCGTGACAGCCTGGCGCTTGGCGAGCAAGCCAACAAGTCTTTCGCCAGTTTTAGATTGAGCAACAATCGAAGGTGTTGTACGCGCACCCTCAGCGTTTTCGAGGACCTTTGGTGAGCCAGCTTCCATGACGGCAACTGCCGAGAAAGTGGTACCAAGGTCGATTCCGATGATTTTGGACATGTGTTTTTAGTAGTTAGAAGTTAGTAATTAGTAAATAGAAAATACATTGAAATTATCAATGCTCAATAACTCATGGAGTTATTGTTACTGTGTTATTTACTAGACGGCGCTCTCGTAGGTTGACTAGTAAAGAAAAGAAGCGAAGTAAAAGGAGAAACAATTGGTGAATAGTTAAAAACATACGCTGTATCAGCTACAACATTTGATGACGCACCGGGAAGATAAAGAATTACAGAACTTTTATTTGAAAAATTAGCACTATTTGAATACCTTGAATCAGTAGAGCCGAGCTTTAAAACGGGAGCTGAAATAAGTTCAGCAGAAATAGCCTTGGCCTTTACTTCTCCATTAACAAGCGTGACAAGGAATAATACGCGATAACGCTCACCGGTCTGTGAGGTTATGATACGTTCGACAAATTTTGATGGAATTGAAGGTTTTAACATGGATTTTCGTACTAATTCTTGGAAATCTATTATACCAAATCTATACGACAGTCAAGGCTTTAATGGTTCAAGATTTACTCCTTCTTAAACTCACCTACTTTAACCTTTGGTGGTCTCATTTGTTTCTTATTCAATGAATATCCCTTTTGTATGACTCCTAAAATAACATGATCCTTACTTTCTTCTGTAACTGGAATATATTCAGCAGCTTCATCGCGCGCAGGATCAAATTTTTCTCCAACAGGATTAATTTCTTCCAAACCACTTTCATTTAAGGTCTTTTTTAATTGAGAATAAATATATTCAACACCTACACGCCAATTCTTATCAACTTTTTCCCATGTTTCTTTATTGGCCATAGCGAGATCAAAGCTTTCAAGAACTGGAATAAGGCTCTCTATCAAACGTTCATTTGAAAACTTAATGAACTCCTTGCGTTCCTCCTCATCACGCTTACGAGCATTAACAAAATCAGCTTTAGCTCGTTGCCAACCGGTCAAATACTCTGAAGCGTCAGCCTGGGATTTCTTGAGTTTTGCACGAAGCTTTTTAATTGTTTCAGCCATATTTTCCTCTGCAATAACAGAGTCATCCAATGTATCATCGGATTCAATAACCACATCATCAATTGGCTCAACTTCGTCTTTTTTTACTTCATTTTCATCTGTATTCATGTAACAAGTATACGGATGAATACCCTCCTTGGCAAGATTTGCGATAAAAAAGCCGGCAATCTTCAAGAGAGAGCCGGCGTACTACAGTTTAAACCCAAAATTCAGCAGATACGAATCCCGTTCCCTGCCGCAACTTTCTTAGGTGGCGACACAGTGGTCTGGACATTAATCGAATTTTTATTATATTCGTCCGGCTTCCTTCTTTCAATTGCATCCAGGATGTTGTTGAAGTCAGACAATTCTGCTTCAGACAAATCATCCCCAATTACTACAAAATGATTTCGCAGATCATTGAGGTATTTTTTGGCATCATCTTTCAGTTGCGTTGCTGCTGTCGATTGAACAAATAAGAAGTTGCTGCTAAATTCCCTGTATGACCATTCAATTCTTTTCCAAATTGAGCTTCGAAGTGCCCGTCTGTACTCATCCTTGTTAGAGTATCCGAATGTTTTGCAAACGGAGCGCCTTTTCCAAAGCATGGGTGTTTGATCAGTTCCGTGTGAGTCACCTATTAGTGCAATAATGCGTTTAGACTCCTCCTTGTGGTTATTTGCCAGCCTTTTCTCACGGCGCAGTAATAGATATCCAGCAAATGTCCCAACAATAATGACAATTATCGATGGTGCAAATGTGCCGAGTCTCTGCCATTCAATGTTTTCCATAACTTTAATTCCCTTGGTTGAATTTTGCGGTTGTTAACGAACTAAAAAAAGCCTACCACGAAAAAAGGAGTTTGTCACTCCCTTTTTCTTCATATAAATTTTAACGCTTACTCCACTGTGGAGACTTGCGAGCCTTCTTCAAACCGAACTTACGGCGTTCCTTGGCACGTGGATCACGCTTGAGAAAACCGAGCTTCTTAACAGCTCCACGAAGTTGAATATCATAAACGAGAAGAGCACGAGCTATACCGTGACGTGCAGCCTCTGCTTGAGCAGAAATACCACCACCAACAAGTTTGATCGAGACAAAGAATTTCTCTGCTGGCTTACCTTTATTGATAGCATCTGAAACTGTATTGGCAAGTTCACGAACTGGGAAATATTCTTCAAGAGTCTTGTCATTGATAGTGTAATGATTTTTTGAATCAATAAAAAGGCGTACACGAGCAATGGCAGTCTTACGACGTCCAACAGCTTCAAAATATTTACCTGTAGTTTTAGTAGTCATAATAGTATTAATCTTTGATCGTTAAATTCTTGAGGCGAGGTGCACGTAATTTGTTCTTTGGAAGCATACTGTAAACAGCAAGTTCAAAAACACGCTTCATGCCACCAATCTCGATAACTTCACCGAGAGTCTGTGACTTGATACCACCACGATGTCCTGTATAACGAACATAGTCGTCGCCTAGGCCACCAGCACGCTTCTTAGCAGTGATATATGCACGCTTTGCATTGATGATTTCCACCTTTGCGTTTGCAACAGTATTCTTGGCAAAAGAAACATCTTTCTTGCCCATGAGAATAGCTGCGGCTTCACTCGCTATACGTCCAATCTTTTTATCTGCTGCATCAATGGTGTATTTCATGGTAATAAATTCAGGATAAATAATTATACAAATTCAATTAAAGCCATCTGACTATTATCGAGGTCACGATCAGGCATACGGACAATGCGGGTGTATCCACCTTTTCTTTCCATATACTTTGGAGCAATA
>CAIRAF010000013.1 GCA_903876465.1 uncultured bacterium
GTAGGTTTAGATAACTCAATTTAAATAAAAAACACCCGCCAGTCGGGTGTCTGTGAAGGATCAAGGGAAGTCTGAACGAACTCTCTTAAACTATGAGTTCAAGAGAGTTTCCCAATTCGCGCGATTGACGTGGAAGATCTTGTCAGCGAGCCCATGGAGATTTGTCTCCTTGCCCTCTTTATAATCAGTGACGATTTTTTGGGCGATACACAAGCCGACTACACTAGCGTCAGATGATCTACGAAAATGTTCTTCCGTCCAGTTATTCTGGCAATACAAATTGCAAAGTTGTTCGTGACAATCCTGATATCCGATTTTGCATAAAGCAATCGGAGGGATCAACTGCATTAAAGGCATTTTTTCTGCATATTGAACCCATAACCGTAAGGATTTTGCCAATATATTCCACATATAATGAACAATGAGCTCTGGCGAGCTATCCTCAATATCTTTGATGATTCGATTATTGAGAGCAACATACATCCGGTGTCCACACTTCTTGGCATCAGCGTCAACTGCCAAATCATAGCCTTCGCTTTCCGGCAAAACCATGAAACAAACATCCTCATGTTTCAATCCTCGGATTTCTCCGAAGCCACGTAAATTTTCACGGAAGAAACCTTCGACCGTTGCGATTTCTGGTTTGCGATGGAATCCATATACATGCATATTTTCCCCCTTGTTAATTGTTTACGTTTTCAAAAGTTCAGACTTTATCTAACCATAAATAAGAAGCTTTGCAAGCGCCTATAAACTAAAATTCTTTAAAGAATATATCTCCTCATTCTCTTCCTGTTGTTTCTCTTTAGTTGAACGGTCATCAACTGCAACATCTAGTGTCTCGCCTTCCTTAATTATTTCTTGGTTATTGGTTACTAATTGACCCTTTTGATTATTCAATTTCTCAAGAAGTATTCTCAAATCCTCTGGATTAAAGAAATCAATTGTGACAGTACCACCTTCTTTGTGTTTCTCAATACGAACACGTGTGCCGAGTGATTCAGTAAAATTCTTTTCTAATTCAATAATAGTTGGATCCAAATATTTTGCCTTATTGCGAATCTTTTCTGTTGCAATACGACGTGCAAATGATTCGGCTTCACGAACAGTGAGCTTCATCGACATGATCTCCTTAAAAAGGACTACTTGCTCCTCAGGACGATCGATAAGCATGAGAAGTGGACGACTATGCCCTTCTGATATCTTTCCTTCAGCTAGAGCATTTAATATCTCATCTGAAAGTGCAAGAATGCGAAGTGTATTGGCAACATATTCTCGACTCTTACCAACCTTGTCCGCAATTTGTGCTTGTTTCAAACCAAATTCCTTGGCCAAGCGTTCAAAAGCTCGCGCGCGTTCAACTGAGTTAATATCTTCGCGCTGAAGATTCTCAATAATAGCCATCTCGAGTTTTTCACGACCACTTTCTTCCCCATCTCGAATAAGAACCGGAACTTGCTGAAGACCAGCTAGCTTCGATGCGCGTAGACGACGTTCACCAGAAATGAGTTCATACTCGACTGTCATATTGCCACCTTCATGAAATACCTCCTTACGAGTTACGACGAGTGGCTGGAGAACTCCGTACATGCGAATCGATTCAGAAAGGCTCTTCAAAGCAATAGGGTCAAATTCTCGGCGTGGCTGATAAGGGTTTGGGCTAATTTTTTCAAGCTCAATCCAGAAGATAGCATTGTTTACGTATTGATTGGACATGCTTGTAGTATATCAAAGTTTTTTCCGCTGGCGAAATATGTATTTGATTTTCGTTCAGTTTCGGGTAGACTAGTCTAGTAGCTTTTACATATTGCCGGGATGGCGGAATTGGTAGACGCACACGACTCAAAATCGTGCGGAGTAATCCATGGGAGTTCGATTCTCCCTCCCGGCACCATCACAATCTAACCTTAGTAGTAGCCTGAAGTATAAAAAAGTCCCGCGGAATGCGAGACTAGTGTTCAAAACAATTTGAACAAAAATATTAGGCTGTCTTCAAATGCTTTCCCATTCGATTTAGCATCTTGGTGACACGCTCGTGGACGAATTCTGCAAATTCAGGACACAGACGAGCGTATGACATGACCTCGCCACGGGTCACTTTGCGTAACTGTCTGCCAGTTGGATCCATGTGGAGGACATGATGCGGCGTAATAAAAACAATTTCCACATAGTCAAGACTCGGTTCAGGTTTGCGGCGCCATTCCATGAGAACGGGCTCAGATGGATCGATCCCCTTCAGACTTTTGAGGCCGGGATTCATTTTGAGGACATGATCTGCAAATGAGGTGTGATCAGCGATGTATTTAACAACCTCGATTGATTTGCTATGCGCAAGATTGCGCATCGTTTTGAACGCCAGACTAACGAGAGCCTGAGCCGTTTGCTGTGACAATATTTGTTTTTTCATAATTATGTATAGGACAGTGATTCAAAAATAGAATACATCAAAATTTAGGTTTTGTACATATCTATGCTATAGTTCGGAATACTTCACTATGAATAATAAAAATCATAAAAAAACCAACCTTTTAGTCATTCTCGGCCCGACGGCTGTCGGCAAAAGTGCTATCGCTGTTGAACTCGCTCTAAAATATAATGGTGAGGTCATTTCAGCAGACTCACGCCAAGTTTATCGTGGTCTTAATATTGGTACAGGTAAAATTACTCAGGAAGAAATGAAAGGAGTCCCACATCACCTACTCGACATAGCCGATCCTGATGAACGTCTCACAGCACTTGATTGGAAAAAGAAAGCTGAAATTGTTATTGCCGATATAACATCTCGTGGAAAGCTCCCTATTATTTGCGGTGGTACTGGCTTTTACATCTCTTCACTCATTGATGATCTTGGTTTTCCAGAAGTTCCTGCTGACACAGAAGAACAAAAGAAATTGGAATTGAAATCAGCCGAAGAACTTTTTGATGAATTAAAAAAGCTCGACCCTGAACGAGCAAAGACAATTGATATGAAAAATAAGCGCCGTCTCTCGCGCGCCATAACTATTGCTCGTGCTCTCGGCACTGTGCCAAAACTGACCTCAACCAAAGATACAGATGATGGTCAATATAATGTTCTTCAAATAGGCATCATTCTCCCAGATCCAGAATTGCGTTCACGTATTCACGCTCGACTAGTACAACGTGTAGAAATAACGAATGAGAATGGTGTGGACATGCTACAAGAAGCTCAACTCTTACACGCACCATCTCCAGCTGGAATGAATCTTTCATTTGAACGTATGACAGAACTCGGACTGGAATATCGCTATCTAGCTGAATATTTGCAAATGAAAATTAATAAAAAAGAGCTCATCCTCATTCTTTCAACTAAGATTTGGCAATACGCGCGCCGTCAAAAAGCTTGGTGGAAAAAGGACACTCGTATCAAATGGCATGCACCGGATGATATGGTAGGGATTGAAAATGAACTTAATTCATTTCTGAAATAAAAAAAGTGCCTGCAGTTTTGGCTGCAGGCAGTTGGAAATTGTATCGACCTCACTTAAACTTTATGAAACTTTTGTTTCTTTTTGCTGCACGTGCTGACGAGATAGGCTCATAGCCTGCTAGCAAGCAAAGCAGGACTAGTTCGTCCAGGATCTTCTGATCACCGGACTCATTAATCCCATCAAGTTTAAATTCAACCAAGATGGGCTTGTCACCGAAATCCGAATTATCATGCGCATCAACGACCCGTTGAGCACACTCCACAAAAACTATCTGCTGACGAGGCGTCAATGTTTTAGGAACAGTGAAGTATTTCACCCTGCCTCCAAAGATTTCTAAAATCATAAATTGTTAAATTTTTTCTTTTCCTGCCACTTAATGCAAAATAAGCTAACAGACGTTTTATCTACTGGAATTATATAGGAATGACGGTAATCCGTATTTTCCGCAATATAATTAATCACCTCAGCCATAACTTCTTCGTCAGTAGCTGTAGGAATGACCATAAAAGCTTTATCGGATGGTATGAACTTTTTTCCCTTCACAAGTTCTGCAAATCTCTCCATGATATACATGAACGCCTCTGCTTTAGCCTTCTTGAAATGAAGTGGATGCCTTATCAAGTTACCTCTATAAGTTACTCTCACCTTTTCAGGAAAATTAACTTTATTTTCTTTTTTCACAAAATCCTTGGTTAATATGTTATTTCTATGTCAAAACTATTCTTATATAATCACATTATAGACTTAATGTCAAAAACACAAAAACCACCCTTTCGAGTGGTCTTTGTTTCGCAATAGCGAAATTAAAATTATTTATTATTCAACATTTCGATTGCCTGATATGCTGCAGCAGTATTGCTGTATGTACCAGTATCGATAACAGCTAGAGCATTCGATCCAGAAACTGGAGAAGCTACACAAGCTTGAGTTGAATTGACACAACCAACCTGTACGAAAGTATTTGTACCAACGTCAGTCTTGGCTGGAACCCAGACAGCACTACCGTCGTTAGTCGTTGCAGAAGCAACTGTACGAACAAGAGTATAAGTGGCTGGATTATTAGAGACTTTGCGTATGATATTCACACTAACCTTGGGAGCAACATAGTTAGTTGAGGTCCAACCAATGTGTTGCATATCACCGACTTGAACTGTTCCGTTTGAAGGATTGATCAAGCTAAGAGTAGCTGTAATGCCAGGAGTCGCTATATTAGCTACTTGTGGCTGTTTGTTAAAAGTATTCATACCAATTATGACTAAAGCGATAAGAACGGCTAAGCCGATAGCGCCAAGTACATAAGGTTTATTTGAAGATTTATTCATAGAAATAGTTATTTATTTAATAACGTTTCCATTATACCATATACAATTCATTTGTCAAGTATATAAAAACCCCCAGTGTTACCTGGAGGCCAGTATTCCTACTGTAATTTTTTTGCGATAAACTGACGGCGAATCACCCCAATAACTCGTATAACTGTACTATTGCCGGATTTGATCTGTGAACCGATGTAACGATGACCGTGCCTAGCAATAAATTTACTCCTTCCAATCAAATGACCTATTGTTTCAAAGTCCACTCCAAGATCTTCTCGAAGTAAAAATGAAGCTACATTACGAACACGTGACACCCTTAATGTTGAGCGGCCCAGCTTTTGTAAGTCCTCAGGAGTTACACCAAATGCCCGGCAAATAAGCAGCTGTAGCCCATTACGTTGATTTGAGATAAGCGTCGGCTCAATCGTGTCATCCAGACTGAATTCATAATGGCTCGCTAAACATTCCTGTTTTCGCTTTGCTTTCGCTTGAACAAAATGATCCAGTATTTCTTTTCTTTCAATCTCAGTCGGCAACAATGGAGATATAATTACCGGCTCGCCAATGATTTCTTCCAAATCAGACACTCGCTTTAGAGCATTTTCTAAATTGAAAGTATTAACAATCGGCGCTCGAGCAACTTCCAATTTATTCCACACTTCCCTAATGATTTGGTGTGGACGTTCACCGTCAATCCGCCACTTTCTGGCAGCTTCTGCCAGCGTCTGTTTGAAACGACCGTTGAGTCCAAAATAACCTTCGAAAATATCGATTGCTCTCTGCCATAAAGCAAGAGAAAAAGGAATTACTCGGAGAATGCCGAGCGTTACCTGGATTGGATCTGTCACTTCCCAAAGAAGCTCTCGAGCTTCTAGGATTGTGCTGGCTGAAGTATTTTTACCTTCAACAACATCATGTAAATCGAAACGTTCCTGATCTGACCGATGATCAAGCCGAACCATTGAAGCAGAATCACGCTCATCTTTTGGAACATCTAGCGGTGCTTCCTTGAAAACTTCACGTGACTTGAACCCTTTTTGGAGTGCCCAGTATATCGGTCTACTGACATAGGTTAAAAAAGTGGCACCACTTTCATGACTCGGTTTGTAGCTAGTTTTAGCAGTCGCTATCGCTCCGACAACTATCGAAGCAACTATTCCAAGGTCAATTCCCTTAACATCTTTTACCCTTGAAACTGAAGTGTGTACTAGGAGTGCAATATCAGCACTAGTCGCCACATCTGCAAAATCAGCAGGATTAACTTTTTGTCCGTAGAAAGACAGAGTCTCCTCAATAGTTCTAATGCTCATGATTACCTCCTCCCTTGTTCACGATTTATTTGGTTTGGCTCCTTTATTCAAAGAGCGTTGTTTGGCTCGGATACTAACACTGCAATATAGAGACGTCAATTTGGCTTTTAAATTTTATTTATTTAAATAATAAAAAACTCCTCATTGCATAAAAAACATGCAAAGGGAGCTATGAAAAGTGACGCTGGCTAATTGTCGATTAGCCTTTGAAAACTGCCTGGGCCTGAGTTCCGCCAGTGTTCACTTTGGGAATCCATGGCATGTGAGCGCGCAAATGCGTGCCGACCCGTTCAAGCAAACTGCCATCATCCTCCGCCAAGAGGCGATTATAATTCGGAAGCCCGTTATCATATTCCTTCTTCCATTTCGCCACGAACGTGCCGTCCTGAATATCGCTAAGCGCCTGGCGCATGCGAGGCTTAATGTCACCAATAATCATCGGACCAACAGAAACGTCTCCCCACTTGGCAGTCTCGGAAATCGAGAAGCGCATGCCAGGGATACCACGTTGATTGATGAGGTCAGTGATGAGTTTCACTTCATGAAGGACCTCGAAGTATGCCATTTCCGGGGAATATCCAGCTTCGACTAGGACTTCGAAACCGGCCTTGATAAGGGCAGATACCCCGCCACAAAGGACGGTTTGTTCCCCAAACAGATCAGTTTCGGTTTCTTCTTTGAAGGTGGTTTCGAACACGCCTGCGCGCGTGGAACCGATACCGTGCGCCCAAGAAAGAGCGATGTCGCGAGCACATCCATCAGCATCCTGATGAACAGCAATGAGTGCGGGAGTTCCTTCTGGCGGATTCTTGATGAATTGCGAGCGAACAAGGTGACCAGGTCCTTTGGGGGCAACCATGGCCACCGAGGTATGTTCCGGAACAACGATATGGCCGAAGTGGATTGCGAGACCGTGGCTGAACAGAAGACACTTGCCGCCGTCACCCAAATTAGGTGAAATGTCGTCACGATACAAGGCCGCTTGGCGCATGTCCGGGACAGCAATCATGATCACGTCAGCACGTCGTGTGGCTTCTGCAGGATCAAAGACCTCGAAGCCAGCTTCGACAGCAGTGGCAACAGAACGTGAATCTGGTTTCAAACCAATGATAACGTTCAACCCACTGTCCTTGAGATTCCGTGCATGTGCATGACCCTGAGAGCCATAGCCGATGACGGCGAGTGTTTTTCCTTTGAACACATCGAGGTTAGCACTAGGCGATGTGGTAGTAAGCGGTTCTTTAGGAACCCAATTTCCTTGTTTCATATAATATGGTTGTAGACCGTAT
The DNA here is from genome assembly GCA_903876465.1 of uncultured bacterium. GTDB lineage: Bacteria > Patescibacteriota > Minisyncoccia > Phycocordibacterales > PALSA-1337 > C7867-002. The sequence goes on from CAIRAF010000013.1 coordinate 7,365, forward strand.
GTTTTTCGAATGACTCTTGTTTGTTCTGAAAGAGCGACTGCCCTTTCCCTGCAAAGAACCCTAACCCATGAATAAAATGCTGTCAACAATAAATTAAATCCACGCAAAACACAAAGGTGTTTTGCTATCACACTTACTCATTCGCTATGCTCATTCGTGGCGGGCGATGGAGGAATCGAACCCCCACTTACGCGTTTGGAGTGCGTAGTTCTACCATTAAACTAATCGCCCAAATTTTGCACACCAAAATTCGGTTTATTCATACTACCCTCTTTTTAACCCTTATGCAAAAGCCGGTAGAGACCGGCTTTTTATTATTTCTTTGCTTCTTTGAAAACTACGTGCTTACGAAGTTTAGCACTGTACTTCTTGTACTCTATCTTACGTTCAACAAGCTTCTTATTCTTACGAGTCCAATAAGTCTCGCCTGTCGACTTGTTTTTGAGTTGTATGAGTGATTTCTGTGACATAAAAGTAATGAAAATGTGTCGCCATACTATAGCCTAAAGCCTTTAAAAAGGCAAATTAGTAACAAAAAACCGCGGTCTGCTCAGGAGGAGCAAACCGCGGGTGAAGAAACATACAGCTTAAGGGCTTACAGAAGCAGGTGTACCCTTTTCTCCGCCATAATTGTTATAGGGCTGAGGCAATGGGAGGTTTTCACCGAACCCACTGGCAAACTTGTATTCAACCCACCAGTAGCCCGGAGGAACTCCTAACAGCGACCAAGGGCCGTTCGGAAGAGTTCTGACCCAACCGTTTTCAGGTGGAGTAGTTCCTTGTTTCCAAATGCGAACCATCATATGTTGTTCGCCACTCGGGAGATCCGCGCCGACAAGGAAAGCAATGTTATTTGCCGTGCTGTTCACATATTGCAATACTGGCGACAATTGCTGATCATACTCCTCCTTGGTGACATGAATCCAGTATTGATTTGTATTCTCGGCATAGTAAAAGCCGGGAGTAGTCACCGAGGACAAAACAACGACAGAAGTCTTGGGAACAATCTGCTTGCCGCTGTTAAGGGCGTAAGCAGTTTGAGTTCCGTCGTTATTGTTGAGGACGAGTTCGCCGTTCTGGCCACCTTGCGCGAAGTAAAGGTAGTACGGCATCTTGCTAACACCACCGGAGTATTGATAAACCGGCAGGTAGAAGTAATTCGTAACATTTCCGTTCTGATCGCGTTCGGCAATGTAGGCCGAATTGACATTAGTCAGAGTAAGCCAGACAGCATCACTCAGACGGAGCTCGACAGGAAAAATATTTGTCGAGTTACCATCAGATGAGGCTGGAGCAAGCGGTCCTCCAACATAACCATTCAAGAGCCCGAAACCGTCCTTGTCACAGATCGAGACACTGAAATTGATCTGCGAGTTGGTGTATAGGTTGCTCAGTTGCAGGCGGATATTCCCGATAGTGCGAAGCACGTCACGGGAGTTCACCATGCCGTTGGTAGGCACGTACGGTATGAAAACCGAATTTGTCGTGCTTGTTGTCTGAATACTGCTGGACGACCAGGCACTGGCCTGAATAATCCTCGTATTTTCCCACACGTACGCCTTGAGGGCGGACATAGTGAGTGGCAGGCTGCCAGGAGCTGCGGCCGAGGCCGATGCTGATGTGAAAATGCCTACGGCGACAGCCGCAAGCATAAGGAGACGTGTGATAGTTTTCATTATTTTTTCCGTTTCTTGTTTTTCTTGTTTGTTCGTGTTTTTACTGTCCTTTACCGCCAACTGCCTGAGTGCGATTTAATTCCATCGCATGTTGATACGCAGCGAGAGTTTGCTCTGCAGAAACCACCGAGGTCGCTGCCATTCTCGCCAGTACATTTGTGTCATTGCTCGGGTGAGCAAATGTTTGTTTCGCCAGGATCGGATTGACTCCGATGGTGACGGTGTTGGAATCTGCCGAAGCAGAATCCGAAACAGTTTCTGTGGTCGTATTGTCGGCTTCGGGTTCAGGTGAATCATGTTGCCGCATTTTTGCCAAACCAATCAAACAGACTACCGCAGATATTATCACCGCGACAGTTAATATGTTTTTTTTCATACTAGTTAGTTCTCCAATTTCCAAGGAAACGTCTTTCACAATCACACACATCCCCTCACACACGTGAAGAGAATAACTTAAGCTGTATGTTTCTGTAAAAGAACAAAAGGGCGTAATTGCCCATTCTTTATCACGACACCTTATCATATTTAACATGATTTGTCAATAGTACTAATATTACCTAGACAACTCTGGCTAAAAGCGTAGAATTAGAGCCATGAATCTCCTTACATGGGCTTCGCGTCAACGATTTCCTTATGAACCGCTAATTCGTATTGAAATTTCCAAGAAAAGCCTCCTTCATAATCTTCATGAATTCCAGAAGCTTGCGCCCAAAAATCATAGCGGTCACCCGCAAGTTGCACCTGTCCTAAAAAGTAATGCTTACGGACATGGTCTAATCGAAGTGGCCAAAATTTTGCAGAATGAGCACCATATTCCCTTCTGTGTTGTTGATTCATATTTTGAAGCGATAGCTCTCCGTGTTAAGGGTTTTAAAATTCCTCTGCTTGTCATAGGCTATACTCGTCCAGAAACAATTCTTAATTCAAACCTCAATCATGTTGCATTTACCGTAACTAGTTTAGATACATTGCGAGCTATAACAAAAGTTGAAGTAAATAGAAATTCGTCAAATATTAAAAAACGTTTTTTTGATTTGCTTCGACTTCGCTTTCGACCAAAGCTTGTTCATATTCATTTGAAGATAGATACCGGTATGCGTCGTCAAGGAATTTTGCCAGAAGAAATTGATTCAGCAATTAAACTTATCAAGGGAGATGAGGGTGATCGTGCAGATAAAAAGCATCCTATAGTTCTAGAAGGTATCTGTTCACATCTGTGTGACGCTGATAATGTTGATGAATCATTCACAGAATCACAAACACATATTTGGAATAAGATAGTCGAACAATTTCGACATGAATTTAGTCATATTAAATACATTCATCTATCTGCCACTGATGGTCATAGACTTACTCACGACGTAGCCGCCAATGTCTCGCGACTAGGCATAGGTCTTTACGGGTTATCAGAAAATCCTGCGATAAACAGCAGACTGGATTTGAGACCGGTGCTTGAAATGAAAACAATTATTACGGGTATTAAAAAACTTAATGAAGGAGAAACAACCGGATACGGCAATACATTCAAAGCTTCACAAGATATAACAATTGCCACAATACCTGTCGGTTATTTTGAAGGTTTTGATCGCAGGCTTTCAAATAATGGAATTATCTTTGTGGGTAAGGAGAAAATTCTTTGTCCTATTCTAGGTAGAGTTAGCATGAATATTATTACCATAGACGTGTCACATGTTTCTAATATCAAAATTGGAGATGAAGTAATTACTATAAGTAATAATTCAAGTGATGAAAATTCAATTGTTAATATGGCTAGAAAATGCGGCACTATTTCCTATGAAATTGCCGTGCACATACCGGCACATTTAAAGAGAGTTGTTGTATAGCAAAAAACCGCTTATGCGGTCTTTTTGTCGACTAAAATTTGTGCGCCGTGCTGGACTCGAACCAGCGATGCCCATTGGGCCGCGGATTTACAGTCCGCTGCAATAGCCGCTATGCGAACGGCGCATGCGGTCAATTGAGAATATCATGTTACTTCGCTGTTGCCAAATCACTCATTACTACCGCACTCTCCTGTTTACCTTTTTTCTTTTTTAGTTCAAAAGTAAAATCCTTTTCCAGCAAACCAGTCTCTATGCTCTTTTTATTGGTTTCCTTTACATCAACAGTTATAGTTCCTCCTTTATTTAACTCCTGACCAATTATAAGCTTAGCGACAGGTGTCAGTATCTTATTCTGTATGAGACGCTTGAGTGGTCGTGCGCCATATTGAGGGTTGTAGCCTTCCTTGGCCAGATATTCATAAGCGCCAGCATCAAGTACAAGTTCAATTCCCTTTTCAGCCAAACGTTTAACCACTTCAGCAACTTGAATTGAGACGATTTCTTTAATTGCTTCTGGAGAAAGGATATCAAATACGATGATATCATCTAGGCGATTCAAAAATTCAGGACGGAAATGATCCTTGAGAGATGACATAACTTTTTCTTTGGTCTGAATATAATTTTTTGCATCTGTTGCACCTGGATTTGAAAAACCAAGCTTTTCCATTTTTTCTATATGTTGTGAACCAATATTAGATGTCATTATGATGACAGTGTTTCGGAAATTCACAATGCGACCTTTTGAGTCGGTTAGACGTCCATTATCAAGAACCTGAAGAAGTATATTGAAAACTTCAGGATGAGCCTTTTCTATTTCATCAAAGAGAATGACTGAATATGGACGATGACGAACTGTTTCAGTAATATTACTTCCTTCATCATGACCTACGTAACCTGGAGGTGAGCCGATCAGCTTGGAAACAGAATGTTTCTCCATGAATTCAGACATATCAACACGAATGAGTGCTTTATCATCATTGAACATAAATTCTGCCAATGCTTTAGTGAGGGCCGTCTTACCAACGCCAGTAGGTCCAAGGAAGATGAATGAACCAATTGGGCGGTTTGGATCGGCGATACCTGCGCGTGAACGTCGAATCGTATCGGCAATTTTGGTAACAGCTTCATCTTGGCCAACTATTTTTTTCTTTAGATCTTCTTCCATACGAACAAGTTTGACTGCTTCAGATTCAAGCATTCGAGAAACTGGTATACCAGTCCAACGAGAAACAACACCAGCAATGTCTTCTGCAGTGATTTCCTCTTTTAGAATACGACGTGAGGACTGAAGTTTCTTTAAACGCTTGCTCTTTAGTTCAAGATCTTTTTGTAGTGTAGGTAATTTGCTATAACGAATCTCTGCGGCCTTCACAAGGTCAGCGTGTGCTTCAGCCATTTCAGCTTCTACACGAAAAGCCTCAAGCTCTTTCTTTATACGCTTGATATCAGTAATTGTATCCTTTTCATTCTTCCATTTGAGTTCCAATTCAGATGTACCTTCTTTGAGATCAGCGATTTCTTCTTCAATTTTATCTTTACGTGATTTTGATTCTTTACTGGTCTCTTTTTTCAGAGCTTCACGTTCGATTTCTAGACGCATGATCTTTCTGCGTGTCTCTTCAAGTTCTGGTGGCATATTCTCGAGCGAAATACGGAGTGATGAGGATGCTTCATCTATAAGATCAACTACTTTATCTGGCAAGAAACGATCTGTTATGTAACGACTAGAAAGAGTTACGGCTGCAACAATGGCATCATCAGTAATATGAACACCGTGAAAGAGTTCGTATTTTTCCTTTAGACCACGAAGAATGGCGATAGCATCTTCAACAGATGGTTCTTGAACAAAAACTGGCTGGAAACGACGAGTGAGAGCTGGATCTTTCTCAATATGTTTTTGATACTCACGTAATGTCGTTGCACCGATAGCACGAAGCTCACCGCGTGCAAGAGCAGGTTTAAGCATATTTGAAGCGTCCATAGAGCCTTCAGAGGCTCCAGCGCCAACAAGAGTATGTATCTCATCAATAAAGAGAATAATTTTACCTTCTGATCTCTCTATTTCCTTCAAAATATTTTTGAGACGCTCTTCGAATTCACCGCGATATTTTGTACCAGCAATGAGTGAACCAAGATCTAGTGATACCAATTCCTTATCCTTGAGAGATTCTGGCACATCACCCTGTGCTAGACGAAGTGCCAAGCCTTCAACAATAGCAGTTTTACCGACACCAGCTTCACCAATGAGAATAGGATTATTCTTGGTACGACGTGAGAGAATCTGAATGATACGCATTATTTCCGCATCACGACCTATGACTGGATCAAGTTTATTTTCATTGGCCAAGCGTGTGAGCGAACGAGCATATTTATACAAAGTACGAAATTTCTTTGGTTGATTTTCGGCTGTTGGAGGATTTTTCTTGAGTTGGGTAATGATTTTAACAACTGTATCTTTTTCAATCTTGAATCGTCCAAGGATGTCTCGTGCAGGACATGGAATATCAAAAATGGAGAGGAAAATGTGTTCAGTTGAAATAAATTCATCCTTAAAAGACTCTGCGACTTTAACGGAATTATCAAGAATTTGGGCAAGATCAGGTGTAAGATAAATCTGATAGGAAGGAGAAAGCACGTTTGACCCTTCACCCCCTTCGAGGTTTTCCAGCACAACATCAGTCAGTACTTGTGTATCAACTTCCATTTTATCTAGAATAGATGCCACCATACTTTCTTCCTGAAGAATCAAAGCGCAGAGTAAATGTACTGAATTGACGTGATTTTGGCCACGTTCAATAGCGAGTTCATGCGCACGTCGCAACGCTTCTCGGGCTTTTGTAGTTAGTTTATTGATAGGAGGCATGGTTTATTACAAGTTAACTATATGAAAATAGTAGTACAAAAAATGCTAATTGGCAATGACAGGAGGTATTCTTATAATACTGTTGAAGAAGGTATAAGTGGTGCAAGCGAATAAAATACTCCATTTGCCTGATCACTTGATGGCACACCTTGTATACCGATAACATTACCCTGTATATCGAACAGTGGACTACCAATAGCTTTATTCTGAGAATTAATTGACGTGCCAATTGAACTACTGCTTATCTCGTTTATCAATCCATCACCTAAAACTAGATCCGATGTACCGGCGAGTGAGAAGATTTTTTGTCCAAGGGAATATTTTGATGAAACCTGAATAGGATTGAATATTATCGGTGCTGTACCAGGAAAATTTAAAGTTGGCGAAAGAAAGACTACGGAATTATTATATTGACTATCATTCTGACCATCTGTTTGAACATTATTCGAATACAATGTGCCGATTGAAACTGGTACTACAGTTCCATCAATCATAACAACAGAGTAAGATTGATTTTGATCGATAATACTCTTATCTGTGATAATTAATCCCTTCTTTGAAATAATAAGTCCAAGCCCAACGACGGCATTCGTATTTGAATTTTGAATTTTGACTGTACTAGATGCAATTGCTGATGTAACGGCCGCCAATTGATCATCAACGTTTATTGAAACAGTTCCAACAGAGGCATTCTGTGGTGAAGCTTGTTGTATAGTTTTTTCTATAACTTGATTGATCGTGCGAGTTACACTGGCAGGAGCCTGATCCATAAGAGAAACTGTCACAATTCCTGTAGAAATTGAGGTCATGAATGAGACCAAGAGAGTGAGTAGTACTATTTGCTGTTTCGTGAGATGTTCCATGAGCAATAGTCTACAATGAAACTCTACAAATGTAAATAATTTATTACTTCGAAACTATTTCGCCACTTTAACCGCTTCTTCAAATTGAATTGAAAGTAGTTTTGATGCTCCATCAGCACCCATAGTTACGCCGTACAGAACCCCTGCACGTGACATAGTCTCACGATTGTGAGTAATAAGAATAAGCTGAGAAGCCTTTGAAAGATTTTCAATCATGTCACCATACTTTCGTGAATTGGCTTCATCTAGCGCAGCGTCAGTTTCATCAAGAATGATAAACGGTGGTGGATTAACCTGAGAAATAGCGAATAGTAAAGCAATAGAAGTAAGAGCACGCTCGCCACCAGACAACATCATGAGTCCCTTAACTTTTTTACGAGGCAAGCTGACATTTACTTCGAGACCTTCTGGACCTTCATCAGTAGTTAGTAGTTCGGAATTAGTAGTTAGGGAGTCAGAATCACCAGATAGCATATCCCCAAGCTCCTCAGCGTCTCCCTTCTTTCTTCTTCTTGCTTCTCTAATTACGGTGAGCTCTGCGTGACCTCCACCAAACATCAAAGAAAAATAATTTGTAAACTCTTTATTGATTTTAAGAATTCCCTGTTTAAATTCAACATCAATACGTACATCAAGATCAGTAATGAGTTTTTTCAATTCCACACTTGCCTTATCAAGATCAAGAATTTCACGTGCTAAAAATGCGTCACGTTCTTCAGTTTCTTTATATTCCTTCATCACTTCAGCTCCGCCACCAGCACCCATATCCTCAAGGCGAATTTTAAGTCTCTCAATTTGATGTTTACGTTCAGATTGTTCGTGTCTTTGCGATTCTCCTGACTCCTGGCTTCCAGCTTCTAATTTCTTGTATTCTGTTGCCTCACGTCCGACAATTATTCCAGCTTCACCCAATTCCCTTTTAAATTCAGATTCAATTTGCTCAATTCTAACTATTTCAGCATTCAAACCACTAACAATATGCCTAACTTCATTCTGACGAGCAATAATCCTAAAGACTTCTTTTTCTGCATCACGGTTTGTGTCTTTTTCATGCTCAATTTTTTGTTTTAGTGAATTATATTCACCAATTATTTTCTTCTCAAATTCAGCCAAGGAAACGCGCTTTTCATCCAGATCCTTCTTTTCAAGAGATAAACGTGCAATTTCCTTTTCCATTTCAGCAATAAACTGTGAATCATTGGCTGAACGATGTCCTTTGATAAAATGTCGAAAGGCATCAATAACTTCTTTAACTGTTTGGAATAATTCAGCTTTACGAATCACTTCCTCAACATCCTTCAAATAAACAGTCTTGAATTCTTCCTGCTTCATTCTACCTTCTTCCTTTTCCTTTGCTCTTTTATTGGCATTGATCTCACCTTCTATACGTCCAAGCTCGCGAACAACAGTATCAGTTTCAGTACGTGTCTCTGCCAATTTCTTTTCAAGAGAAATAAGTTCATTACTAGTCACATCTTTATTTTTTGACGCAGACAAAATTTCACGCGCCTTATTCAAAGCCTGCTCCAGTTCAGTCAACTCTTTCTTTGGTCCAGCAATTTCTGCATGTAATCGACTTTTCTCAACAGTGACGTACTGCTCTTCATTGGCAAAATAAACTTTATATATAGAAATAAGATCACGACGCATCTCTTCAGCCTTTTCAACTTTCTCAACTTGTTTCTTCAAAAAACGAAGATGAGGAGCAATCTCACGGCGGAGTGACTCAACCTGTTTCATATTTTCATCTGTTCTTTCGAGCTTGCGAATACTTTCAAGTTTTTTCCATTGATATATTTTGAGTCCCAAGGCATCTTCAATCATTTCGCGTCGCTCACGAATACTTGCAGACAAAATACGATCAGCTTCACCTTGAGAAATAATATGGTGACCAGTTGCGCCAACATGAGCACTAGCTAGAAGCTCGATAATATCCTTCAGACGTACTTGGGTACCGTTAAGTAAATATTCATTACTATTATCACGATGGACGATGCGTTCAATTGTTACTTCATCAAAATCAATCGTAGAAAACATTCTACGACTATTATCAAAAGTAAGTTTGGCACTGGCTCGATTGGCACGACCCGCACTAGATGCACCTTCGCCACCACCATTCCAAATCATGTCTTCACCACGTTTACCACGAAGTGACTTGATTGATTGTTCACCTAGAACAAAACGAAATGCTTCAGCGGTATTAGACTTACCAGAACCATTTGGACCAACTATGCCAGTTATAGGAGCTGTAAAATGAAGGACTGCCTTTTTAGCAAATGATTTAAAGCCGGATACTTCGAGAGATTTCAGATACATGTAGGTAGATTATTAGGACTATTTTAACATAAAAAAATCCTCCGTGTCCTTGGCGCGGAGGAAAATGAAGTAGGTAACGGAGAAGATGAGTGTAAATCACTGTGAAGATATTATATTGCTGATTAAGTAGCTTAAAGTCCAAGTTCAGCTTGACGGTTCAAATATTTGTGACACTGATCACAATCAACTTTGCTGACTTGTATGCAATTCCCTCCAACCTTCGGGCAACCAAACTGTGTTGGATCGGATGATTGTCCGCTTGTATCCCGTGAGCCAGTACCAATTAGGGATTTTTGTGGCCGCCCCTCTTGGTCTGGGTTGAATTCAACCTCCATAAAGACAGCTTGTCTGAGAGTTTTTTCTACTGCAAATGTTTGTGTGCTCATAATTATTAAAAAGGACGACTGTTCATCGCTATTGTACCTTTAATATATTTAAATATACTGTGGATAAGAAAAACGCTTTTTTGTCTTTACCACTTCTTCGCTTCTAATCCTTTCTCGGCCGCCATTTGCTCCGCCTCCTGCTTTGACTTTCCATCACCTATAGCAACTTGAACATCACCAAGAAATACACCAAGAGTGAACTTCTTATCATGATCTGGACCAGTTTCCTTCAAAGTTTTATACGATGGTGTAATTCCCATTTTCTCTTGCGCTTTCTCTTGGAACATACTCTTTGCATCGATCCATGACTTATTCTTCACAATTTCTTCAATATCAATAGTATTTAAAATATGTTCTGAAATAAAATTAGCAGATGGGTTATACCCGCCATCCATATAGATTGCTCCAATGATAGCTTCAACTGCATTAGCAATGATAATCGAACGTGCACGGCCTTTATCTTTAGCTTCACCCTTTGAAAGTAAAATATAATCGTTAAGACCAATCTTTTCGCCAACCTTTGAAAGACTGACAGTATTCACAATAGCTGAACGAAAAGCAGTCAACTCACCTTCTTGAGTTTTTGGATATTTACGAAAAAGAAAACTAGTAACAACAAGTTCCAGAACAGCATCACCTAAAAATTCTAGACGCTCATTATGTTCGAGTCCTGAAGCACGGTTTTCATTTATATATGAGCGATGAGTACAAGCCGTACGCAAAAGTGCAATATCACTAAAGGTGACATTGATATGTTCAGCCAAACTTTCGAAATTTATTTTCATATTATTTAATCGAACCTGTAAACTTGCTATTTTCCTTCACTAACAATCGTCACTGCTTTTGCAACAATAGGCAAAATATCATTATAGAAATTAAGTTCAAGAATAGCGTCAAGCTTGAACCATTTTGCATCAGCTAATCCTGGCTTCTTGGCAAGATTCAAAGGTTTGAAATCAGATTCAGCTAAGTAGTAATGAACCTGCTTTCGTATCTTACCTATTTCTGGATCATTGGCAATATATTCATTTTCACCAAGGTCGGCTTTTATTTTTACATCTAAACCAATTTCTTCTTTAACTTTATTGACTGTGCCATCCTTTGGATCAATTCCTTCTGGAATTTTTCCCTTGGAGAGAGTCCAGTGGCCAAAGACATCATAGACAAAAGCCATATAAAGATCGGCGCCATCATGAGCATAAACGACTGCGCCACCCAAATGCTGAATAGGCATTTGTTCATAAGGTACTTCCACTTTCTTTTTCTTTATAGGTTGAGCATCTTTACCTGGTTCGCCAAGTTCTTTGTAAACAGCACCCAGAACGCCGTTAACAAATCTACCGCTAGTTTCGCCACCAAAGGTCTTGGCGAGCTCAATAGCCTCATTGATAGCCACTTTTGCTGGCACTTCTGCACGATCAGCAAATAAGAGTTCATAAAGTCCGAGTCGAAGAACATTTCTATCAATCGGAGAAATCTTATCTATTGGCCATTCAGGAGCTGCTTTGGAAATAATGTCATCAAGTTCTGAACGCTTTGCCAGAACCCCTTTCATTAGTTCCTCAATAAAAGAGACTTCAGAAACTCCTGGAGCAAATTCTTTTGCATCACGATCTATGATAGCGGATACATTCTTATCTTTTTGGCCACAAAAATCCCACTCAAAAAGTGCCTGGAGGACTACTGAGCGTGATAAGTGTCTATTTGCCATAATTATTTATTGAAAGAACAATTCATTACTACTTACTATTAAATTTCAAATTGAAAACCTCAATACGACCCTCATAGAGACTTTCAACTTGGAACTTACTTATCTCCTTTCGCAGCTTTCTTGGCCTTCTTTGTAGCCTTTATGGTCAAATCGAGAACCTTGCGTCCATTATACCATCCACAATTAACACAAACAGTGTGTGTCTTGTGAGCAGCTTTACAGTTGCTACAAACAGAGGTGCGTGCAGCATCTAGAGCATGATGTGAACGTCTGTTATTGCGATGTGAGCGCGTTGCGCGCATGCGATTTACCATGTGGGACAGTATTGCATATTATTTTAATTGATGCAAATTACGAAGTAATAAATTGTCAAAATGACAAAAACCTGTTACATTGTGGGGCATTGGTTATTGATACTTGGTCATTAATTAAATCGCGCCCATAGCTCAGTTGGTAGAGCAGATCCCTCTTAAGGATAAGGTCGTAGGTTCGATCCCTACTGGGCGCACAGGCAATCTAATCGCATACGTAATAGAAGCCTAAACGTCGCTACAAAACCAAGGGCTCGCAGGTTTGTGCGAGCCACCGACCTGTCGTGACCACAGGTGCAGACAAGTGTAGAATGTTTCAATATGCGCGGGTGGCGAAATTGGTAGACGCACGTGGCTTAGGACCACGCGGAGCAATCCTTGGAGGTTCGAGTCCTCTCCCGCGCACAGAGTTAAAATATCGCCTGTTTTGGGTGATTTTGCGAGAATAGAATAAGGGCTTTTGAAAGACTGTTGAGCCACGGTTTGATTTTTGATAGAAAGGTTCCAAAGTAACTTTTCGATTACTTTACGTTTTCGTTCATCATCAGCAACGATAAAATCATTCATGGCTCTGCTGGCTTCCAGAAAAACATTTTTGATCGGTTCCAAAGTTAAAGCCGGTGTGTTTTTCGACTGAGCTTCTTTGAGCTGTTGATCTAATGAAATGCGCTCGTTATGAATTTCAAGAATTTTAACGTCGTAAATCTCTTTTGAAATCTGATCTGCTAGAAATGTATCGAGCAAGCGTGATTCTTTCGTCTTGCATGATTCTAGACGGCTATGAAGGGTTGTTAATACTGATTCGGCATAGGTATCTTTTATATCAGTTTTCTCCTTGGCAGCTTGGTACATGATTTCGATAATCTCCTCGTCGTACTTAATCGTTTGAAGAATTGGGGCAATAGTTTCGTATAGATAATTTTCCCGCATATATTTCTGATGTTCAGGACAATTACCTTTACCGTTGGTGCAATAGTAATACTGGTGTCCTTTTTTGAGTGACGCGGTTAGAAGACATCCACAGTTATCACACTTCAAGAATCCTCGTAACGGGAAGAAATGCGTTTTTGGTCTAGGATGTAGTTTTCCTTGTAAGACCAGTTGGGCTTGATCGAATAGGTCTTTTGATATTAGCGGTTGATGATTGCCCGGATAGTATTTGCCGTCACGGAGCATTAGGCCGCAGTAGAATGGATTAGTGACGATACGATGAATGGTTGCACGGTACACTTTTTTACCAGAATTGGTGCGGAGGCCTTCGGAATAGAGAATGTCAGATATTTCTTGGAATGAATGTGAGCCGGTAGCGTATAGTTCAAATGCTTTGACGGTGTATTTTGATCTTGATTCGTCTATAATAATGGTCTTGTTTACTTTGTCATTCAAATAGCCGAATGGTGGATGATTGGGCCAGCCACCTTTCTCCAGTTTTGCACGATTACCACGCTTTACATTGACGCTTAAATCTCTACTGAACTGATTGGCCATACCGAATTGCATAGCCATGATGAAGGCAGATTCGTTTGGTAGGTGTGTAGCTTCGTAGGTCCGGATTTCTTTGATGATATTTTTCTGGAGCATGTCCATGATCAAACCGCCGTCTAGGAAATTACGAGCGAGGCGATCCAATTTCCAGCAGAGAATAGCGTCGGCTTTACCGGACTGAAGCATACAGATCATTTCATTGAAAAGTGGCCTACCGGAATCTTTGGCAGTTCGGCTTTCCTTGAATGTCTTTACGATTTTCAGGCTATTCTTTTCGGCAATCGTAATGAGCTCATGCTCTTGCGAATCAAGCGAGAGCACTTGGCGATCTTCGGAGTCCATGGATTTTCGACAGTAAAGAATATATTTCATGGCGTAAGTTTACTCTCAATGTTTTCAGATGACAAATTTTCTGAATTATTTTCATCAATAATTTTGTAAATCCGGTGTCGTCCCCGACCCAACCAATGCGTGTCATAGCTCTTGTCGATTACCGGTGCTTCGACGCCGCATTCTTCCAAATAGGAATCTACACCAAAGCTACTGATACCACCCTCGATCACTGGCCTCTTGAGATTTCGTGAGCAGGTATATGCCTTCTGATTCATCAATCTCGGATCGGTAAACGATTTAGCCATATACTTGGTGAGATATGACGATAGCTTTTCATTTCCATCAGTCATAGTCATGTAGATGAATCCGTGTTTCCACATTCCCGCAACCAATCTGGTATGTCGCTCGTTTTCAATACAACTTCCGGGTAAGTCCCAGAATAGAGCGTGAAAATGAACGGCTCCACGGCGTTGAAATTCTGGAACAGCGATGTAGCGGAAAACCTTTCCGAATTTATGACGGAGAGCCTTGATAAAAGAGTTGAAATCTCGGTAGCCCTGACAGAGGTCGGTTTGGTTGTCCCGGTATGTCGTAGTAATGAGTACAGGATGTGAAGCTCTATCCAGGTTAGATGATACAAGCCGTCTAAAAACCAATGAAGCGCGCTTAGCGTTATCCTGGCGCTTTCCTCTGAATTCTTCGGATTGTAATGGATGTTCTCCATCATGAGCCAGATCAGGCACAGGAACCTTACTCTTTCTGATTCCCCGTGTTTTTGGACAAAAAGGGAGAGGTCTGTCATATGTGTATGTTTCGATGGTGTTAGCGTATCTAATAATTTTGTTGTATCCCATAATGTTGATGTCCTTATGTTAGGTCTTTAGCAAGTCAGTGAGCGTCCCGTCCGCCGCGCTAAAGCGTTGGCTGGACGGGACGCTTCCTAGCCTCTATCTCAGCGAATGTTAAGAACAGTTCTGCAAACGAATTCAGGTATTCTTGTGCTGTTGCAGGCGAAATATCCAAGCCGTGTTTACGCTTGAAGTATTCGACGACCCTCTGCTCCAGCAGTTGACTGAAATGTTGCATGGGTTTATCGTAGAGGGTGAGTTTCGCGGAAATGCCTTTGAGATTTTGAGAATGGCTTAATACAAGGATTTCGTGTGTGGATTTTTCATCAAAATGAAGGAGAAAATTATAAATAACCCAATCAAGATTGAACCACTACCATTCTTCAAGAAAGGCAGTCTTGTGTATGAGAAATCGGGGCATGAATTGGAGCTGTCGGACAAGCATTATCGTTGCCGGAATCATTGCAAAAGCGGCGCCGGTGAGAAGCAGATTAAAGCAGAGAATCTGGAGAAAAATTTCAACTACTATGTGCAGAACTTTAGGATCGAACAGAAAGAGGCTGGCAAAATCAGCGATGAATTGATGAGGAAATATCTTATTGACCTGCTTACTGATCCTGATATCGATGGCAAGCAGGAAGTTCTCGATACAACGATACGGGCTATGGATGAGGACTTGAAGAATATAAAATCTGTCAAAGCCGAGGATGAGTACTACGAGACTGGAAAATTCAAAGGCGGAGGTAAAATTTCAAAAGAGGATATAAAGACTATTGAAGATGCGTTTCTTGCCAAACAGAAAGAGATTTTGCCACAGCATCTATTTGCTGTTTTACTCAGCTATCTGAAAACATTGTCAGATCCGAATTATGCTAAATACTTAGGCAGAGGACTGGCGTTGATTTCAAAGAAGATTTACATATCAAATGATGGCAAGATTCTGAAGATTGAATTTGAACGCTGGGGCTGGTATATCATGAAATATTTCGATAAACGGTTTCAGAATTATCTGAACAATCTCAAAGAAAAAGGTGTGATCATAACAAA
>CAIRAF010000014.1 GCA_903876465.1 uncultured bacterium
ACACCGTGGATTATAAAGCTGCCGAGCGCTTTTGATTTTGAGTACAAGACTTGAGAACGTATTCACCGCAGTATAGCTGACCTGCGATTACTAGCGATTCCGGCTTCAAGGAGTCGAGTTGCAGACTCCTATCCGAACTGGCGCGGCTTTTATAAGGGTTTGCTCCACCTTGCGGTATTGCGTCCCGTTGTAGCCGCGATTGTAACACGTGTGTAGCCCAGGGTGTCAAAGGGCCATGCTGACTTGGCGTCATCCCCACCTTCCTCCCCGCCTCGAAGGCACAAGTATTAAGTATGAAGTATTAAGTATTAAGTATAATCGCAGTTTCGTTCATACCTAATACCTTATACCTAATACCTTATACTTCTTGCGCTCGGGGCGGGGCGGTCTCGTCTGACACTTGTAACAGACAACAGGGGTTGCGTTCGTTACCTCACTGAAGAGAACAGTTCAAACCACGAACTGACGACAGCCATGCAGCACCTGTCCATCCGCCTTGCGGCGACCAACGTTTCTGCTGGTCTTCGAATGGATTTCTAACCCTGGTAAGGTTCTTCGTTTAGCGTCGAATTGAACCACATGTTCCACCGCTTGTGCAAGTCCCCGTCTATTTCTTTGAGTTTCAATCTTGCGATCGTACTACCCAGGCGGATCTCTTAACGCGTTAGCTAAGCCTCGAGGAGGGTCGATACTCCTCAAAGCGAGAGATCATCGTTTAGGGCGTGGACTACTGGGGTATCTAATCCCATTCGCGACCCACGCTTTCGTGCTTCAGTGTCAGGTGTGGACCAGTTTGCTGCCTTCGCTTTTGGTGTTCCCCATGATATCAACGCATTTCACCGCTACACCATGAGTTCCGCAAACCCCTTCCAACCTCTTAGTTGTGCCGTTTCCCGTGCAGCTTCTCGGTTGAGCCAAGAAATTTAACAAGGGACTAACACTACCACCTACGCACCCTTTACGCCCAATAATTCCGGATAACGCTCGAGGCACTCGTATTACCGCTGCTGCTGGCACGAGTTTAGCAACCTCTTATTCTCCAGGTACAATCAATAAACTTTTTCCCTGGCAAAAGGAGTTTACATGCCGAAGCACTTCATCCTCCACGCGGCGTCGCTCCGTCAGACTTTCGTCCATTGCGGAAGATTCTCGACTGCAGCCACCCGTAGGTGTATGGGCCGTGTCTCAGTCCCATCGGTGGGGGTCACCCTCTCAGGTCCCCTAGGCGTCATAGCCTTGGTAAGCCATTACCTTACCAACTAGCTGATACCGAAGAAGCCGCTCCCAGGGCGAAAAACTTTACTCTTGCGAGACTATCGGGAATTACCTATCCTTTCGGATAGCTATGCCCGACCCCAGGGTGCGTACTTCTTTATTACTACCTCGTCTGCCGGTTGCTCCTTGCGGAGCCCCCTTGACTTGCATGCCTTATCCACGCCGCCAGCGTTCATCCTGAGCTAGAATCAAACTCTTAACTAAAAGTGAACGGAACAAAATAAAAAACACTATTACATGTTCATGATCTTGAAATTCAAATTACGTTGGTAGGATTCTAACTCAAAAATATTCATACTATTTGCTGTTGTATGATTGTTATATTTGGAATTATTGTTCAAAAAATAGATTTCGAACTTACACTATCTTCTACGCTCCGATAAGAGCAATAGAAGACATTTACGTCCTACAGAGTGGAAAATTCTGTAGGATACGTTCTCAATATTTCGTTTTAAATGTTCAAAGCCTGTATTTCAAGGCGTGGGGTACATATTACAGGAAGATAAATAGAAGTCAAGCCTTTTTAAGCCATATTTTAATAATATATAAATGAGGCAAAATAAGGGGATAATTATCTTATTTAATGCATTGACAGATAAGTAGAACAAGCGTACTATTTCGCATGAACTGTGTTCGTAACGCAGGGCCCTTTAACAAGAGAAACATTCAACACTTGGAGTCATAAATGAAAAAAACAACAGTGCCGGATCAATTGATGGAGCTACTGGATGTACCCATCATGGTTGCTGCCGCTAACTTACGCAAAGGACGCAATCAAAGCAAGATGTGCAAATATACGATCCCCATCGGATCGACAGACATCACCATGATCGTCCGTCGACCGCCGCTCTCAGACTGCCTCAATAAGAGCCTCGTCTTTGAGATCACGATCTGGGTCAAAAGATTCGTCCACGGTGTCCATCGCAGACTCATGCGAATCACTGACGTTTACCAAATTGAGCGGGTCTTCCCCACTATGCCACTTTTACTCGGCCTCCCTCGGTGTTAATTCACTACCCTTTTCTTTAGCCCCTGCATTCGTTTGCAGAGGGCTTTTTTATTTAATAAAAAGTAATGCACTTATAATCGTTGACAAATAGTGCTGATGCGCTATCGTGGTATCTGGTCTTAGTACACAGTCAATTAAATACAACCAAAGGAAAATTATGCCAGCTCGACTCCTTGTTCCGTCATTCAAACTTCCGACAAACCTCCATGGAATTGAAACCCTTGTGGCAACTCGACCCCTTCTACAGCAATTCGACCACAACCTACTCATCCAATCGTTCTACGAAATTGGCATTAGTGACCAGGACATCGGAAAATACGTTGAGCTCATCCCTCAACCAGAACAGGTTGCAGCCAGTGGTCTGACCACGCTCAAAGTCATTGAAAAGCTGGTGATTGACCACCCTGTCCGGGGCATCACATTGGCGGCTCTCCTCAATACCTATGCCAGGCTTTATGATCTGGAAATGGCTTCCCTGACTCCGGCGCCACCTTCACAACGTCGCGAAGTGGAATTCATCCACATGTAATCAATTTTCATTTTCGAAAGCCCGTTCCGCAGTTTGGAACGGGCTTTTTATTTAGGAGACACTACTTCACTTTCACCAAAACCTCTTGCCTTCGCATCCAAGGAGGAGTCCACGGCGCATCATAGCCGGCATAAGCAACAACACCGAGTGTTTCAAGTCGATCCACACTTAAAGCCAAGATTAATTCTTTTTCAAATTTCTCGACACGATTATGAGTAGCTAACCATGAGAATTTTTTTACAGCATATTTTTCTTCAGGAATTTCAACAAGTTTTACACGAGAGTCTGTAGGTGTCGGCAAAGTTTCCAGAGTATATGAACGTGGCATGCCAAATGAAATGATGCGAGTACCATTATTATTTTCAATAGAATTTTTAGCAATGACTGGTGAAGTCATAGCAATCTTTTGAGAAGCATCTTCACGAGCAACCACTGGCGCTGTCATAGCTACACTTTGCTTCTTTATATTTCCTCCAAAAATATAACGAGCGACGATACGAAAACCGGTATTGAGAGCGGTGCGATAATCTCCTTCTACAGTTGTTTGAGCCACAATGTGTTTTGGATATAAGCGAATCTCATACCCCTTCTTCTTTTCCAAAATTTTATATTCTGCTTGCTCAACACTAGACGAGAAAGAACCCCAGAGAGTCCAGATTATGAGTAATACTAAAATTATTATAAGTGTAGTAAACATAGATAAATTGTACCACAGAGAAAAGTCCTGCAAATAGATGACGGGTTTCTATTTAATTAATTACACTTTAGTTAACTAAAGTGTTCACAATAGTCACTCCACCCTACCAACCTTTTTCAACTCACTTCGTAACTTTTTCCAATCAGGAATAGTCTCTGCCACCAGATCCCAGAAAGCCTTTGCATGATTAAATTCTTTTATATGACAAATCTCATGCACGATTATGTAGTCCTGCTGTGCGGGTGTCAGAAAAACCAATTTATAATTAAAATTCAAATTCCCTTTCTTTGAACAACTTCCCCATCGGCTTCGCTGATTGCGTATGGCAATTTTACCAACAGAGATTCCATGCTTTGAATTGTAATATTGCAAAAAATGTGAGACGCGCTTATGGACCAAATGACGCGCGACTTCTTTATTTGCGAGGTACAACTTATGACTGCGAGTATGATAAATAGAACGACGTAAGCGAATAAAAAACTTCATTATGATCTTGCCGGCTCAACGGTGTTTTTAAATGAAAACTTAACACATAAGTTGATTGCCAATAATATTATAACTACTCCGGCACCATAAACTATGCGAGACAGTATATCTGTATAGTTGAGCAGACCAGTATGTGAAAGTAAATAATTCCAATCATGAATAACACCATCTCCTCCAAGGATGTGTATAAATTCTCCAAAAAATAAAAAGATAAAATGACCCGCTTCATGGATGATTAGATCCACGTCATCGATAATATTCCAATTAGAAAAATTATGAAGTGGGTCACTAAGCATATACCAAATGTAATATATGCTAAGCACTGCCGTTGTAATACCTTTCCATGGATCAATTTTCATTCTTGGATTATATCAAGTTTCTCTTTCCTAGACAGCGCTTTCAACTCACCTTCCTTCTTTCGAGCCAGTGAATATGTCCGGCACTTCTTACTCCATACCAGCACGACAGGTCGGCGAATTTTCGTGTAGTGAGCTCCGGACTTCAAATGATTGTGTTTATGTAGGCGATTTTCCATGTCATTGGTTGAGCCAACATAAAGTGAATCATCGACACATTTGAGGATGTAAACATAGTAGGCGCCTGGTCGCTCAACCACTGATTTCTTTTTCATTATGTAATTATAGTATAAAAAAATATTTCCATATAAAGGAGCCGGCGGCACTTGGGAAGTTGTACACTACACTTAGGTGTAGTGAGTATATTTGATATAATACACACCACATCAACATAATCATAATAACTTTATGAAACCAAAAGAAAAATTTACTAATCCTATAACATACCATTATAATGATGTCAGTATTTTGTATAACTGGAATACTCCACACGGACAAGATTTGGCAAGGGCATTTATGGTTGCTTCAAAAAAACCTGACCTCATGAAGATATTTCTTGATGACCTATTGTCAAAAAATGAACTTGAACAATGTGACTCCAGACTAAATACTGCCTATTTATTATGTCTTGGCACACCATATGATTTTATACGAGAATTAACAGGACAAAGCTATACAACAATAGCCCGAATATCAAAAAAATTATGTCACAAAAACGGTGGCTACTACTCAGTCCTCCAGGAAATGTATCCAACAGGTATACAATATCTTGATTTTTAACACCATAAGTATAACTACATAAACAACAAATTCCTATCGAGCTCATTAGCATCAGTTCCCATTCCCTCTTTCTTATCACGAATACGCGCCTTGTGAGTCGAAGCCAGATACACCACATTCCTACCAAATTTTTCCTCAAGCATATCTATTTGCTCGTGAATAATTTCATACTTCTCACCTTTCTTTGTCGCTTCTGATTTCAAACCACCACCAAAGAGATCTCCTTGCAAATTAATGCTTTTTTTTGAAACAAGTCCATGAAGAGTCACACCGACCGTGCGATATAGAACTTGCCTACGAAATACTTTATGAAAATGTTTCACAATAAGGTTAGTGATAATCTCTGGTGCATTGGTTGGTGTATCGAGTTTGAATTTAAAATTGTGATATTCAAACGATCTCGTCTTCAAGAAAATAGAAACTGTATTTGCCACTAGATCAAAATGACGTGCTTTGGCGCAAGCGTCCTCCACGTGTTTAGAAAATTGTGAAAGCAGAAAGACTTGGTCGTTACTGGCTGGATGAAATGAACGTGTCTTTTGAATAGAGTCAAAACTCGTCTTAGGGTTTGGGTCTATAGGCATAACTGACTTACCATTGAGCTCGAACCACAGGGCTTCATATGGTTTAGATAAATTATCATTAATCCAATCATGACTCTTGGAAGCAAAATCAAAGGCTGTCATCACTCCTTTCTTTTTAAGAAAAATAGTTGTTTGCGTACCAATTCCCCAAATCTTTCCAATAGGTGTTTCTTTGAGGAAAGTTGGCGCCGTATCAATCCCTATCATCGTAAAACCATTCGGCTTCTTCCACTTCGATGCAACCTTCGCCAATACTTTTGTTGGTGCCACGCCCACGGAAATTGAAAGTCCAAGCTCCTCTGTAATTTCGCGCTGAATACGCTGTGCAATTTGTTCGTATGACATCTTCAATGGTCTATCCAAACCAGTAAGATCCGCGAAACATTCATCAATACTGTATTCCTCTACATCATCAGCGTATCTGCGCACGATGTTAAACATCATTTCTGAATAGTGGGCGTAACAAGCATAATCACCCGGTAAAATAATTACCTGAGGAAATTGTTTCTTTAGTTGGAAAATTGGAAGTCCTCGAGTAATGCCGAGAGCCTTCGCCTCATAAGAAAGTGCCGAGACAATTCCACGCTCTTCCCCAGTTACTACCGGCAAGCCACGTAGCTTTGGATTCTTGGCTACTTCACAGGCCACGAAAAAGGCATCACCATCCATATGCATGATTACTTTTGAAGTCAGACTTTTTTGCGAGGCTTGATTGGACACTCTTACATTATAGGTGAACTATCGTTCACTTACCAGTTAGATGCTTTGTTAGCTTGAAAATAATCTTGCCTTTTAATGGGCCTTCATTTTTATTTTATTCGAGAAAATCAACCGCTTCGTGTAAACCTTCAATATTTGATTCTGATTTCATCAATTGATGATGGTTGAGGTTGTATCCTTTGATCAAATAGTCATGTAATATCTTTGTGGCCCAAATACGAAACTGAGTTGCCTTCTTTGAATTAACTCGGTAACCAACCGCGATAATGGTATCAAGATTATAATACTGAACCTCACGTTTAATAATTCTACCCCCTTCTTCCTGAACTGTTTCCATTTTGGAAACAGTTGAGTTTCTAGATAATTCTTTTGAAGAATAAATATTTTTTATATGCTTTGATATTGCCGCTTTTTGAACGTCAAAAATATCACTAATCTGGTTGAGTGTCGCCCACAGCGTATCCTTTTCAACATCAGCTCGCAGTTCTACATTACCATTCTTATCAGTAAATAAAACGATCTTATTGTCCGCACTACTTTCTGTAATTTTTTTCATACAATTTTAAATTAGATTAATAAATGCTCAATTAAAAAACACCCCCGAAAGGATATTTTTAGATGAATTTGGTCCCAAACAGGCAGTGAGACTATTTTATCACAAACTTATTTCGTCACACACCCATCCCACGTCGTCGTTCCATTTTCATTAACAAAAGCCGTATTCCCCTTATTCCAAAAAACAAAAGATTCGTCAGCATTGGCATAGCGAGCACCGTCAGCCGAGAGAGCATGAGGAAGAGTGATTCGGCGACCGGTTGAAAGAGTCAGGCTGACACGATCAGAATAAAAGACACTTGAAATAAATCCGCTCGCTGGTATATCACAGCGAAATACTGCAGCGTTCACCACACCGGTAAGTGGCGCATCGGTGCCCATTCGCGCTGGTGAGACCCAATATCGTCCAACAGAAAAACCAACGTACCATACGAGAACGAAGAGGATGATAGCGACGATCTGTGAATACCACGTAACGCGAGTGTATGAAATGGCCATAAAATAAATATTTAAATACTCCCCAAAATTTTTTACTGTTTTTTACCAAATTCTTCATCAGCGACATCAGCTGCCGCATCTGCTTTGGTATGATGTATTCTACCATCTATATGATTTGCTGGCGCATAGATGGTGTAGAGCTTAATTGACTCAGTGCCAGCTTTAATACAGCGGCAACCCGCCACTTGACAGCCACCCCTCAGGTATTGTACAATGAAGATACGACTAATCTTTGCTTGGTACGACTTTTGGATTGGTGTCTTTATAGACACGAAGAAGAAAGCCATCTATATCTTTCCTCTTCCGATGATCGGAATTGTGATTACGAGAAGAAACAATGGAACCTAAGACCCCAACCATCTTCATTAGTTACTCTCGCAAGGATGAAAAATGGTGCGAGATGGTCGTTGATTATTTTGCCCCGTTGGTCAAACAAGGGAAACTAGAAATATGGTATGATAAACTTGTTTCTTCTGGTGGTCGCTTTGAAGAGCAAATCCTTGATGCATTGGAACGAGCCGATGCTATTATCCTCCTCGTTTCAACAGCCTTCTTCGCCTCTGATTTCATTTGGAATAAAGAGATTCCAAGGACAATGGAAAAGTGGAAGGCGGGTGAGGTCAAAATCTTCCCTATCTTAGTAAACAACTGTCTTTGGCGCTACACTGATTTTACCAACATTCAGTTTGCCCACGACGTTGCTGAGCCACTCATCTACCTTGACGAGAAGAAGCAGAATCACGAGCTAACTAAGA
>CAIRAF010000015.1 GCA_903876465.1 uncultured bacterium
AGATCCTCGTTTCGAGAGTTAATTGGGCGTGTGTGGTGCCAAAAGTTGGTGAGTCTATTCAAATTCGCGTGCGATATCGACAAGCTCTTACTCCTGCGGTCATTAAATCAATTAATGGTAGTAACGCCGTTATTTTTTCTGAAAGAGAAGTTGATGCTGTTACACCAGGGCAGTCATTGGTTATGTATAAGGGTGAGGAGTGTCTTGGGGGTGGTATTATTGACAACTAGGTGTTATGGTGGTAAAATATATCCAGTTCCCAGATCATTGATGGCGTGGATTGTAGGAATGGGAATAGCAAAGCATGTCGCTTTGTTACCCTTAACTACAATTCAATACCTTTATGACCAAATCAGAATGGCTTATACAGCCCGCTGTTAATCTTCCCGGATTATCAAAATCAACTACTGATTTCCTAGATAGATTCTTTTTCCAGCGAACTCAGGTTGATACCATAATTAGGCATCTTGATAATTACCAAGGCTTTCGAGGCTTTGGGACAAAATCTGCCAAAGAGATTGGGCAGGCGCTATTGGAGATAGGTTTTACCAAGAATGATTCTACAAGCTTTTCAAATTTTCTATCCAAAAATACTCTTGCAGGCAGAATCGATGCCCTCGTTTCCAAGCATGGTGTTTCTGAGGATGAAGCTACATTGATTCATAAAATTGCTCGAAGTGAAGGCTGGATTTCTGAGCCTCTATTTTAAGCAACATTTCTTTCAAATTGGCGTCTGACTTAACTGTTGGTCGCCTTTTCTTTTACCTGAATAATAAGTTAAACTACTTCCATGAATCATTTACTCACCATCACCAAGTCCGACGGTACTAAGCAATTATTTGAAGAAGAGAAATTGGTGAGCTCGCTTACACGTGTTGGTGCACCACAAGAAACTATCGAGG
Source organism: uncultured bacterium (assembly GCA_903876465.1). Classification (GTDB taxonomy): domain Bacteria; phylum Patescibacteriota; class Minisyncoccia; order Phycocordibacterales; family PALSA-1337; genus C7867-002. The sequence goes on from CAIRAF010000015.1 coordinate 903, forward strand.
AGATTGTCGATGAGGTTGAGCGAAATATGAATGACGGCATGACGACAGACCAGATCTATCATCAAGCTTTTGCATTACTTCGCAAGCACTCTCATCACCTCGCGGTCAAATATTCTATTCGTCGTGCACTCATAGAGCTTGGTCCTGATGGTTTTCCTTTTGAGAAGTTTGTAGCCAAAGTTTTTAACTTCTGGGGATATGAGACCAAGACGGATCAAACTCTTCTCGGTAAGTGTATTAGTCATGAGGTTGATGTTGTTGCATGGAACAAGGAAAAACTCGTTTTTGTTGAAGCAAAATTCCATAATGAGTTTGGATTAAAATCTGATTCAAAGGTGGCGCTATACATTGAAGCACGTCGTGAAGATTTATCTGGTACTGATTTCGACTATGGTGGTATCAAAAGAAAGATAAGCGAATTCTGGTTAGTAACAAATACAAAGTTTACTGATCAAGCTATAACTTATGGTGAATGCAATGGACTCAAAATGCTTGGATGGAATTATCCTAATGTTGGTAACCTTCACGATATTATCGAAAAGAACGCTCTGCATCCAATTACGTGTATTACAGCACTTTCACATCAGCAAAAGAAGGATTTGGTTGGTAGAAATGTGCTTACTTGTTCAGATCTCATTCATAGTCCTCAAGTGTTAGAGGCTATTGGCGTCAAAGGAGATTTGGTACAAAAAGTAGTTGATGAAGCTAAGGTTATTATTCAGGTGGCAAAGTAATCGATTAATATGACACAATCTCCAAAAGTCTGTGATCATACTAGTGTTGGGATGATGGTCTGGAATGACGGTAAGCTTTTGCTGATCGAACGAAAAAAGGGTGCTAAGGGCTTTGCAATTCCAGCTGGCCATGTTGACGATGATTCTACTTTTGAAGATGCTGCTAGACGCGAGCTTGGTGAGGAAGTGGGTTTGAAAACGATTAAACTTGAATTGTTACTTGATATTCGCAAAGATAATCCATGTCGTCGAGAAGGTGGAAGTTGGCATCAATGGAAAATATATCGTGTCGATGCGACTGGTGAATTGAGTAGAAGCCTAGAAGAAACCAAGCAGGCTAGCTGGTTTACTATTAATGAGATAAAATCGCTTTCAGAAAAAACTGAAAAATATATCCGTAAGGAAATATCAGAAGAAGATTGGGAGAATGCTCCTGGATTGGAGGTAGTTATGTATGAATTATTTAAAGAGTTGCGCATTATTTAAATTTAATTTATTACAATGAAAATCTATGTTTTAGGAAGTAATAGCTTTGTAAAAGAAATGGTGAATACAAAGAATAAGTTGTTAGCACTTGGACTTGATGCGTGGATTCATCAGGATTATGAGGATCACGTTGCTGGTAAAAAGCTGGCCTTTATTAAAGAAGATAAGAAGCCTGGTGAAAGTGCGGCGTTTAAAAAGGCTCATGATTATATCAATCAACACTACAAGCATATCCTTGAGAGTGATGCCATAATTATTGTTAATTTAGAGAAGAAAGGTGTAAAAAATTATATTGGAGGAAATTGTCTTATGGAAATCGGTATGGCTTATGTAAACAACAAGAAGGTTTTTCTGTCGAATGATCTTCCTACGGATTGTGCATATCTAGATGAGATAGTAGCTATGGATCCGATTTGTCTACACGGTGATTTGTCTAACATAAAGAAATATGTCAGTTAAAAGTAAATCAAATAAAAGTAATATCTCAAAGACGAAGACGGTCGTCATCTGTTCAAGTGCTTCTTTCTATAAGCAAGTGATTGAAGTCGCGCAAATTCTGAGGAAAAACGGATTCAAAGTAGTTGTGCCACTTACTGCTGGAAAAATGGAAAAGACTGGAGATTTCAGTGTGAATACATATAAGACATGGTTTGGTGATGGTGGCAAAAGTTACTCTCGTAAAACTTTTTTGACCAAACATCATTTCAAGAAGATTGAAAATGGTGATGTGGTGTTAGTGCTCAATTATGAGAAGAATGGTCGTCCTGGATACATCGGCGGGGCTGTTCTAGCTGAAATGGCTATCGGACTTCACTTTGGTAAGAAGATATATGTTCTGAATGATATTGACGAGAATGTTAGTTACAAAGAGGAGATTTTCGGTATGTTGCCAATTTTCTTGAAAGGTAACGTGAATAATTTAAAGAAATAGTATGTCTGCAAAAAAAGATTCAATGCTGATTATAGAGAAAGAGATTAATGATCTAAAAAAGTCTCCGCTTTATGAATATCGAACAACTAATAAATATTTTCCGGTGATAGGCGAGGGAAGTCATAATGCCAAAATAATGTTTGTGGGCGAAGCTCCTGGACGAAATGAAGCGAAAACAGGAAAGCCTTTTTGTGGAGCTGCTGGTAAGGTGCTTGATAAGCTTTTGGATCACGTGAATATAGCTCGTGATTCTATTTATATAACTAATATTGTAAAGGATCGACCACCAGAGAATCGTGATCCAACACCCCGCGAGATAGAGGTTTACGGACCATTTCTCGATAGACAGATAGAAATAATGAAACCTCGTGTCATTGTTGCTCTCGGGCGTTACTCCATGGGTTATATTATGGAAAAATTTGGCTTAGGCGATCAGCTGGAACCAATTGGTAAGGCTCATGGTAAGGTGTATGCAACAAAGTCATCATATGGTGAGATAGACATTGTGACCTTGTATCATCCATGCATGGCGGTATATAATCCGAATAACCTAAATAATCTTAAGAAGGACATGGAGGTCCTAAAAAAATATGAATAAAACAAAATCAATTAAAAAGGGGGATAAAACAAGTTATCAATGGAATTTGTCGCTTCTTTATTCATCACCAACTGATCCGCAGATTGAAAAGGATGTAGTGGCTTTTGAGGGTATGATAGATGGATTTTCAAAGAAATATGACACTAAGGATAAAGAGTTTTTGAAGGATAATGTCGTGTTGCTTAGTGCTTTAAAGGAATATGAAGAGATTAATGCAAATCCGGCTTTAAAGGCTCTGTTGTATTCCTTTTACTCAAAAGATATGAATGCTAATAATACCGAAGCTGTTGCTCGATTGGCATTATTGGAAAATCGACTTACTTTAGCATTAAACAAAACAACATTTTTTATAGTTGAACTTAGTAAAATATCATCAAAACGCCAAACTGAAATTCTTTTAGATACTAGACTCGGTCACTTCAAGGTCTTGCTCCAGAGAGTGTTTGACGATGCTAAACATATACTTACTACCTCTGAAGAGAAGATTCTGGGTCTAAAATCTTTACCAGGTTATAGTATGTGGGTGTCGGCAAATGAAAAAATACTGAATACAAAGACGGTTACGTGGAAAGGTAAAGAAATATCAGTACAGACTGCATTACAGACTATTCAAACGCTTCCTACACAATCAGAACGTGCGAAGTTAGCTAAAGCAACATACTTAACACTCAGAACTTCGGCACCGTTTGCTGAGGCGGAAATAAATGCAATTTATACTGACAAAAAAATTAACGATGAGTTGCGTGGATACAGTACACCTTATGAAGCAACAGTTCTTGAATACCGTAATGATCCTAAAGTAGTTGATACTTTAAGAAAAACTGTCATGGATAACGTAAAGGTGGCTCATGATTTTTATAAACTAAAGGCTCGATTACTTGGTCAAAAAAAGCTTTTCTTTTCTGACAACAGAACATCTATAGGTAAGGTTAAAGCTGTTTATACATTTGAAGACACAATTGAAAAATTGAAATTAACTTTTGGTGCTTTAAATCCTAAGTTTAAAACAATCCTAGAAACATTTGTAAAAAATGGTCAATTGGATGTTTATCCGAGAGTTGGTAAGGCTGGTGGAGCATATTGTTCAAGTTCATATGGCAATCCGACGTACATACTGCTCAACCATACAAATGACCTTCGTTCGTTTAGTACCTGCGCACATGAATTAGGCCACGGCTTTCACGGTGAATTTTCCGAAGATCAAGGACCAATTTATTCAAATTACTCTACGGCAATGGCTGAGACTGCCAGTACTCTATTTGAGGCAATTGCGTTTCAATCAATTTATGATTCATTATCAGACAAAGAAAAAGTGGTTGCTCTACATGATCGTTTAAGTGAAGATATATACGGAATTTTTCGCCAGATAGCTTGTTTTAATTTTGAATTAGAACTGCATACAGCTATTCGTACAAAGGGTTATGTTTCAAAAGAAGAGATTGCTAATATTCATAATAAGAATATTTCTGCGTACTTGGGCCCGGTCTTTGATTTAAAAGAAGATGATGGTTACATGTTCGTTATGTGGACTCATATTCGTCATTTCTTTTATGTCTACACCTATGCTTACGGCTCTCTTGTTTCCAAGGGTATGCTTCGTCGCTACAAAAATGATCCAGCATTCTGGAAAAAGATTGAACAATTTCTCTCTGCAGGAGGTAAGGATTCTCCAGAAAATATATTGAAAGAAATTGGCATTGATGTCTCTTCGCCAGAATTTTTTAAGGAAGGACTTATGGAGATTGCTGATGATATTAAAAAACTTGAACAGTTAACGAAAAAATTTAAATAAAAAACTGCGCAACGGATGCGCAGGTGGCAGCAAACACTAGGAATCAGTTGCTCAAAGCAGGAATGGGTTCTTCGTGCCGACGCACAAGTCGAAGCCGCATTTCTTCAATTTTGCAAATGCGACTCAAGTAAGTCACCAGACTTTCGCTATCAACAATGTCATTGATTGCAATCGTATAGATGTCGTACAAACCATTAGCAAGTTCAATTAGATTTCGAAGTTCCTTGTCACCACCACAACGATCGGGGTAAGACCTTTTAAAGGCCAATACACTGCTCGTCGAGCGTCGAACCTGTAACTTCAGGAAATGGGGTTCACTCACGAAAGCATAGTTGATTTTAAGTAAAACATTGGTCAACCGACGCTCAACCTGATTTCTTGTCGCCTTACGGGCTGAAACAATGTTGCTCGGAAGCCTCTTCTCATTGATCAGCTCCTCGACTAGCTCCAAGAAATGTTTTTCACAGTCGATGCAAGGGTTGCTTGCACTACAATGTTCTTGCCAAAGGAAACTGTCTGGTTTGCCGGTTCCCCTCGGCCGCCGAATTTTCTCAAAAGGATGACCGTCACGAGTCTCTTCTCTGCAATTTGAGTGTGGATTCAAGGTGTTATATTTCATTGTTAACTCCTGTTTGTTGAATTTATGCTCTCACCAGAATCTAGCAGATATGTCAAATATACGCAATCCTTTGAAAATAGGACATATTTTGTTAACATACTCACATGAACTCATCAGATATTCGTTCACGATTTCTTGCATTTTTTGAAAAGCGTGGACATACAGTTATACCTTCGGCTTCGCTTGTTACTTCAGATGAAAAGGGTGTTACTAACCCAACGCTTTTTAATACAGCTGGTATGCAGCCACTTATTCCTTTTTTGTTAGGAAAGCCTTTTCATGGTGCTAATGGTATAGAAGTTACAAGATTAGTTGATGCTCAAAAGTGTGTGCGTACGATCGATATTGATGATATAGGCGACAAAACTCATGCTACATTTTTTGAAATGCTTGGAAATTGGTCACTTGGTGATTATTTCAAGAAAGAAGCAATTGAGTGGAGCTTCGAATTTTTGACTGATAAGAAAGAAGGACTGGGTCTCGATCCAAATAGGTTATATGTTTCAGTATTTGAAGGTGATAAGAATGCACCAAGAGATGAAGAGGCTGCAGGTATCTGGCGTGAGGTCTTTAAGAAAAATAGAATTGATCCGGGTGGTAATACTCAATCAGGAGAAGCTGGACGTATTTTCTATTTATCAGCTGATAAGAATTGGTGGGAAGCTGGTGAAAACGGACCTTGCGGACCTGATACAGAGATGTTTTATGATATCTCAAGTAGTGATATGCCACAGGGACATTTTAGTGGTGGACTTTTGACGCATGAAGAATATGTTAAGGCTGATGATGCACGCCAAGTCCTGGAGGTTTGGAATGATGTTTTCATGCAGTATGAAAAGAAGGATGGAAAGATTATTGGTAAACTCCCGAAACCTTCAGTAGATACTGGCGCAGGTCTTGAACGTTTAACTGCGACCTTACAAGGTGTAGATAATATTTATGATACAGATTTATTGAAGCCTGTGATGGATAAGATTAAGGAGCTTTCAAAAAATTGGGATTCAGGTTCAGTTGAATCATTGAAATCAGCACGTATTGTTGCAGATCATATAAAGGCCGCTGTATTCATGATTGCTGATGGAGTTACACCAAGCAATACAGATAGAGGCTATGTTTTAAGGAAATTGATCAGGAGAGCAATTCGTCATTCAGATATTCTTGGAATGCCTCCCGTTCTTGAGAAACTGGTTAATGTTATCCAAGTACAGTATCAATCGATCTACCCAAATGTTATCAATAAAGATAATGGCAAGGAAATACAGAAAATAATTCAAGCGGAAGAAAGTAAATTTCGTGAGACCCTCAAACACGGCCTCAAAGAATTCGAAAGACTTGCCACAAAAAATATTTCTGGTCACGATGCATTTTCTCTATTCTCAAGTTACGGATTTCCAGTTGAACTAACTATTGAATTGGCTAAAGAAAAGGGAATTTCAGTTGATCTTAAAGAATTTGAAAGTGAATTCAAAAAACATCAGGAATTATCTCGCTCTGGAGCTGAACAAAAATTTAAAGGTGGACTTGCAGACGCGAATGATCCAATGGTTCTTCGTTATCACACAGCTACACATTTGCTTCATCAGGCTCTATTTGATGTGCTTGGCGAGGGTGTTGGCCAGAAAGGCTCAAATATTACCGCTGAGCGTCTTCGTTTTGATTTCTCATATGGTGCAAAGATGACAGATGAACAGAAAAAGAAGGTTGAGGACATAATTAATGAGAAGATTGCCGAGAAGTTACCTATGAGTCAAATTATCATGCCAAAAGCTGAAGCAGAAAAGACTGGCGCCCGTCATTTCTTTGGAGAAAAATACGGTGAAGAAATATCGATATATTTCATTGGGCCAGTTGCTGGAGCAATGCCTACCAAATCTGATTTAGCGAATGCTTATTCAAAAGAATTTTGTGGAGGACCGCATGTAAACAATACTTCTGAACTCGCTGGTCCAGAAGGAAAGTGGAAGTTTAAAATTCAAAAAGAAGAGGCTAGCTCACAAGGTGTTAGGAGAATAAAAGCTGTTCTTTATTAGGATAAAAGTAAATATTTGTGGATTAGTGCAATAGTATTTGTGTTACAATATTTATAATGTTCTCTCTTTCTAATAAACCAAAGGATAGTCTTTCACTCATAATTGATATACAAAGTTCAGTTGTACGTGGAACTCTTGTTTATCTTCACGCAACTGACCTACCTCACATCTCTTGGACCTCCACAATCCCTATTCAGTATCGACCAGATGAAGGAAGTTCATATCTTGTAGATTCAGCTGTTAAAGCAATAGACAATATTGCGGAGGCTGTCACCACATTTGTTCATACTGCGCATACACAAGGTTCACTGCCTGCGCACATAGGAAAGGTTCATTGCGTGCTTTCGTCACCATGGATAGTATCTCAAGCTCGTACAGTATCGCAGAAATTTGAAAAGGATACTCATATAACTCGTGCATACGTCAAAGGAATTATAGAAAAAGAACGTGAGTCAATGAAATCAGCTGGTAGCGATACCATGATAGCTATAGAAGAAAAAATATTTGATGTAAGGTTGAATGGTTACTCAGTGGCAGAATGGGATAATAATAAGGGTCAGAGTTTTGAAATTTCTTTCGCAATAAGTCTAGCAGGGAAATCTACAATCTCTAGATTTACTGAAAGTTGTAAAAAAGTCGGAGTGGCACAAAGTCATATTGATTTTCATTCCTCGCTACTTCTTCAGCATATGGCTATCGATAAGGTGCTTTCACTGAATGATCCATATATTCTTCTGCATGTTCATGGTGAATTGACAGATATAGTTATCTCTACCGGCGAAACATGCATTTTGTTCGGTTCTCATCCAACAGGTGTACTATCTCTTGTTCGTCAATTGGCAGCAGAGCGAGGAATAGGAGAATCGGCGGCTGACTCACTGTTAACTCTATATGAAAGTAATCAGCTTGATTCTACTCAGGGGATTAAAGACGTTAAAGCAATTACAGATGTATTAGATGTGTGGATGAAAAAATGCACAGAAATTATATCCTTGGCTCCAAACTACTATCAACCACTAAGAATCATTATTTCATCACGTTTTCATGAGATTCTATTTAAGAATGCAATAGCCATTGCTTATCCTATTGTTAAGACGGAAATATTACCGACTGATGAATTGTTTAAACTTGTAACATTTGATACAGATGCTGAGAAATTGCGCTTAACAGTATTATATTTGAGTGCTATTCACAGCTTAGAAACACTTTGATAAAAATTGATTGTGATACAATAATCATATAGCATTTTATGCCACGCAGAGTACAAGACATAATTCCAGGAAATCACCGATCGGTGCGTGATATTTCCACTCCTAAAGTTTCAAAACATGAAGCTGCTCCTCGTGCAACTTCTTCTGAACTAAAAAAAGAAAAAAAGGATCAAGCAGTAATCAAAATACATCGCGAGCATACACCAGATGAAATAGAAGAAAAGGAAAGTCCTACACCACCAATTAGAAGAAGAAAACATCGCTCAGGATTCCCTTGGATTATTGGAATCCTCGGTGTTGTTATTATCTTTGCTGGACTGGCATTTGGTATTTCCGGACATTTTGCATCTGCAACTTTCAATCTTGTTCCAAAAGTACAGTCTATAAATGTTAATGGTACTTATATTATCCCTAGTATAACCTCGACATCATCTCCCTTTGGATATGAAATTGTTACCTTGTCGGGTGTAGCTAGTACAAGCGTCTCTGCAGTTCAAGGTGCTTTTACACAGACTAAGGCACAAGGTTCAATTAAAATATATAACACCTTTAGCTCTCAATCACAGCGTATCGTTGCAGGGTCAAGATTATCCGGTGCTTCTGGTTTGGTTTACAGACTGACAAGTAGCATCATAGTACCAGGGTATACAACT
>CAIRAF010000016.1 GCA_903876465.1 uncultured bacterium
ACATCTTGACCTTCAAATATTGGTATAAAACTTACTCGCCAAATTGAATTCATTTTTAACCTCTTTTTAGTACAAAAACAAATATACCTAAAAAATCACGATTGCGCAATTGAGTGAGGCGCATCATACCGGTTCGTATTTGCACTGGATGATATTTTGTGCCAGAATAGTGCAACTATCGCGGGGTAGAGCAACGGTAGCTCGTCAGGCTCATAACCTGAAGATTGCCGGTTCGATTCCGGCCCCCGCAACAAGAAAGTAGCAGCCCAGTAGACGAATCTACTGATTCGCTAAATATAGTAGAACTCTTCAAAAACCTTCTTATATTGGTTTACAACTCTATTTGCTTCATATTTGGTCAACTGAAAATCAGAGCCACTATGTGCAATCTTGTTGCGTACCATATGAGCATCCCACGCATCTCTGACTGTTTCCATGTCACCCTTCTCTACCCTTTTGAGTTTTTCACCAATACCCTCTCCTTGGTAACCTAAAGTAGTCAGAACATCTTCGAGCATAATATCGCAATCCATGATTGCCTGGCGCCAATCACTGGGATTTTCTGAACTGATGTGTGCTTGGACTTTGCCCCAGCGGTCAGCGAGAACTTTATTACCATTCCCATCAGCTTCATATGCTGGTTCGACCTTGAGATCGTATTTTTCTTCTTCTTTCTTACGAATATGCTTCGTCTGTTCAACACAATAGATGATAGCTATCAATAGAAAGAGTGAAACTGGAAAAGATAAGCCAACAATAAAACCAATTAAATTTTTAAAAATAGAAGTAATAGTAGGTCCATATGTATTTTGATATGCAACTAATTGCACAGTGGTTGAGTGGCCACCTAGGGCATCAAATACTGTTTGTAGGTATGAGTAGATAGACGACCATCCTGCGACAATAAAGATAATAAGGACGAGAAATCCTATTTCGAAACCAACTACTTCAGCTTCTTTTTTCTTATCTTTCATAGGTTAATTACATCTTCATTATATATGAATATGTTGCCTACTGCACACTGTTATTTTTCATTCAAAAAGTCCTTCCCTGCGGAAAAAAGAGTTTGCTCAGCTCCGTGTCTAGTAGTTAACTGTAGCCCTATGGGCAATTTCTTACCTTCCTTTTCAGTAAGACCACAAGGTATTGAAATCGCTGGCAGACCAGTTAGATTGGCGGTCACAGTAAATATATCTTCAAGATACATGGCAACAGGATCAGCAGTCTTCTCGCCAATTTTAAATGCAGTCGATGGTGCCGTAGGTGTAGCAATAATATCGACTCCTTCAAAAGCTTTAAGAAAATCATTAGTAATCATTTGGCGGACTGCATTGGCACGATTGTAGTAGGCATCATAATATCCAGATGAAAGTACATATGTTCCAAGGAGAATACGACGTATGACTTCTCTACCAAATCCCGCACGACGTGTTTCAAAATAATCTTCGATGACATTTGCACCATCTTTGTGTAAGCCGTATTTCACTCCGTCAAAACGCGCCATGTTCGAGGAAACTTCTGCTGGCATAAGAACATAATAAACCATCAGAGAATAAGAAATATTTGGAAGTGCAATATCTTTTATTTCATAACCCTTTGACCTGAAAGATTCCAATGATTCATTAAAGGATTTCAGCACTTCCTTATCAATACCATCACCTTTCAAGAAATCTCTTGGCACACCGATAATTGGTTTTTTCTTACCAACCAACTTCGACGGATATGTATTTTCACTAATTGTGGTTCCATCTTTTATATCCTTTCCTTTTATCGCGTTGAATACTATTTCACAATCACCAACAGTATTTGCAATCGGACCAATTTGATCCAGCGATGATCCCATAGCCATAACACCATAACGAGATACAGCCCCATAAGTTGGTTTTAATCCAACGACTCCACAAAAGCTTGCTGGCTGACGAATAGAACCACCTGTATCAGAACCCAGAGTAAAGAGTGCACCCTGCATTGCCACAGCTGCCGCAGAACCACCCGACGATCCTCCGGCTACCCTACTCAAGTCATATGGATTTTTTGTTACACCATAGGCAGAATTTTCGGTTGAACCACCCATGGCAAATTCATCCATATTGAGACGACCAATGAATACAGCGCCTTCTTGTTGTAACTTTTGTATCACGGTTGCATCGTAGGTTGCATGATAATTTTCAAGTATCTTTGAAGAAGCGCTGGCGATATGTCCTTTTACAAGAATATTATCTTTGATTCCACATGGAATACCTAATAATGATGAAAAATCCTTCTTTGCTTTTATTGCATCTTGAATCTTCTTGTCAGCCATTTCGGCATACACAAGCGCATTATCATATACTTCCAAATAGGCATTAATATCTTTATTTTTTAATTTAATCTCATCCAAATACGCCTGTGTGAGTTGAACGGAAGTAAAATCCCCCTTCTTCAAGGCTTCATGCGCTTTCTTTATAGTTAGGTTTTTTAAATCAATTTTTGTCATACTTTACTTACTGTTCAATCATCTTCTTAACGGCAATAAAATCCCCTTCTCGATCTGGTGCCTCATTGAGCAAACCTTCTCGATCTGCTGTACTAGTCGAAATAACCTCATCTGGTCTTGTAACATTCTTAACAGCACCAACACGGCCTTCAGTATCAAGTGAAACATCCACTTTTTTGAGCTGATCAACATAAGCCAAAATAGAATCAAACTCTTTGATAAGTGATTCTTTATCAGCTGACGTCAACTTTATGCGAGCTAAATTGGCGAGGTTATCTAGTTCTGCGGGGGTAATCATGGCTCAATCCTATCATTTTTATAAAAATTTGAACAGATTTTTACTATTTTTTACTTTTTCTTTATCTAAATTTAATCGAGCTCTGATAATCTTTGATTCATGCCTGTTGGCTGGCGCCAGTAATGGTATTGTTACACCAAATACTAAGGGTTCGATCCCCTTAACAGGCTTCAAAAAACTTGACTAATAAAATTAATTGGCAGTATAATTATCTATGTTTATGATGGAAACATCATAGACTGGAGCCTGTTAAAAGATCGCTTTTGTAACAAACAAAACCCCTCCGGGGGATTTTTGTTTACTTATTTATTAAAATTACTTTATCAGCTTCAAGAATTCTTCTTCACTCAAAATAGTAACCCCCAATTCCCTAGCCTTCTCTAGCTTCGAACCAGCTTCATCTCCAGCCACTACATATGTAGTCTTTTTGGAAACAGAGCTTGAAACATCACCACCATTTTTACGAACCATTTCTTGAGCAATTTCGCGTTCCAGGGTCGGCATCGTTCCTGTAAAGACGAAGGATTTTCCTTCAAGTGGACGACTGGAATTCGTCTCCTCATCAACGATAGTGATATATTTCAGTATATTTTTTACCAATTTTTTATTATCTGCTTCCCTGAACCAGTCAACAAAAGATTGTGCTACAACTTCTCCAACACCATAAATTGATCTGAATTCTTCAATTGAAGCATTCATGATCAAATTAAGAGCTGAGTCATCACCTTTAATTTTTTGTTGAAAATACCTAGCCACATCATAAGCAGTCTCCTCGCCAACCTGTGGAATTGAAAGTGAAGTCAAAAATCGTGCCAACGTAATAGTCTTTTTCTTTTGAATTGCCTCAAGTAAATTATCAACTGATTTTTCCGCAAAACGTGGTAAAGCAAGCAAGTCTCCTCTCTTGATCCTAAAAATATCACTGAAATCTGTCACGAGATTATTTTCAAGCAAAACATCAATAATCTTCGGACCGAGACCATCTATATCAAAACACTTTTTTGAAACGAAATAATAAAACTTTCTTTTTTGTTGTTCAAAGGAATCTGTACTAACACATTTCCATGCAGCCTCGCCAGGAACGCGCTCTATTTTTCCATCGCCCCCGCAAGCCGGAATATGTGTAGGCCAGATAAATGCTTTTGAATTTTTTGCACGCAACTCTCGCACAACTGAGACTATATCCGGAATAACGTCGCCTGCTTTTTGTAAGATAACAGTGTCACCCAGGCGCAGATCTAGTCGCTTGATCTCATCTTCATTATGAAGTGTTGCCCGAGAAACGGTAGAGCCAGCTACTAATACCGGCTTCAATATAGCCACAGGAGTAATGACGCCGGTACGACCGACCTGGAAAGTAATGTCTTCCAAAATAGTTGTCACTTGTTCTGCCGGAAACTTATACGCAACACCCCATCGAGGAGATTTACCAGTATAACCGAGAGTTTCCTGAATTTTCCTTGAATTAACTTTAATAACTATGCCATCGAGCTGATAGTCGAGATCGTGACGTTTCTTGGTCCATTCTTCATAGAAAATCTGAACTTCTTCAACATTCTTACAAACTCTAAAATATGGATTCACTTTGAAACCAAGTTCTTTCAAGAGTTCAAGTTCACCAGATTGTGTTGATGGAATTTTTCCGGTCACCTGATCTATATCATAAATAAATGAATCCAACTTCCTTGATGCAGTAATCTTTGGATCAAGTTGACGAAGTGATCCTGCGGCTAGATTTCTAGTATTAGCATAAACAGGTTCATCATTTTTGATTCTCTCTCTATTTATACGCTCTAAATCTTTGACACTAATCCAGATTTCGCCAACAACGGTCAATGAAGCTGTTTTCTTCACTTCATCAAACTTATTCGATAGATTCAATGGAACACTTTTAATCGTTTTTATATTGTGCGTGACATCTTCTCCAACCTCACCATCACCTCGTGTTGCAGCTTGTTTCAATTCACCATTTTCATAGGTGAGAATTGTTTTCAAGCCATCTATCTTCAATTCACAACAGTATTCTAATTTTTCATTTGTAATACCACCTTTTTCCATGAAATTCCTGACTTTTTCTTCCCATTTATGTAATTCATTTAAATCAAAAACATCATCGAATGACCACTGACGAGTTGTATGCTTAACTTTTTTAAATTCCTTTATCGGTTCACCTCCGACACGCTGGCTTGGCGAATCTGGTGTGACCAAATCAGGATATTCGTGCTCAATTGACTCCAATTCCCTTATAAGAGAATCGTAGGCTTCATCGCTTATCTCTGGCTTATCTAGGCTGTGGTATAGCTGTCTATATCGCTCAATTGTCTCCTTGAGCTTATTCAGACGTTCTATGACAGATTTTGGGGCTAAAGATGACATCCCTTCAGTATAGGCGAAAGATTAATTCTGGCTAGTAGTATACTGCAAAGCACGTTCCACTTTTCGAGGACCAGTAATACTACAATCTCCCGTTCCATTACCGCCTCCGGTTGCCTTCCAACCTATATTGTTTCCTCTAGATGTAATAATAGTAACTAGACCACCACCACTATCATAATATTGTCCGACTTGGATAGTAGCGCAACTTGCTACTCCTGATTGAGTCTGTTGCGCAGTTGATCCACTACTACCAGTAAGCATATAGAAAGTAGTGGTTCCAGAATTTCCTGAAAAAAGCTGAAGTGTTGGCGTACTAATTCCACTAGATCCACTCATATTACCCCCACAAGTAACAGCACTGGGGTTAAAGGTCGATGTGGCTAGATACGTCAAATTCTCTATGGCGCATTCCAATCCACTATCTGCAGCATAAAAAGCATAAACAGAATCACGAGATGAAGATGAAAGTATAAACTCTTTTCTACTAACAGATAAAATAAAAGCGCCTATACTCAAAAGTAAAATAGAAACAATCACCGCAAAAAGAAGTGTATATCCTTCTGATTGACGTGCACGCCGTATGATAGTTTTAATATATTTCATATTAGCGTGGAGAGTTACTCATAAGCTCTTGTAATGTTACAGCATTTGGGACACTACCGTCTTTCCATGACACCGTAACGGTAACAACCGTGTCATTTGCTGAACCAGTTAAATAATAATATCTTGTAAATGCTGTTAGGGATGTACTTACACTATTATAACTATAACCATGGGTACTATCTGTATATAATTTACAGCCAGTATTTGATCCACAAGATATTGCCACCCCACTCCAAAAGACACCATTTGTCCAAGCGTTCGGTGTTTGGCATGCTTGAGAGACTGTCCCAGAAGTACAAGTTCCTGAACCGAGATTATTTAGAAAATTTAAACCTAGACTGACGTTATTATCCTTTATATTCTTGATCGATTCCATGGCATCTTGAGCAAGATATGTAGCAATCATGGCATTGCGCGCGCTGAGAGCCGCTGTCATGGCCTGATTGGCAATAGTGAGCGGTCCAGCAACAGCAATCATGAGGATTGCAATAGCAACAAGTGTTTCAACGAGAGTAAAACCATTTTTTTTAATTTCTATTTTCATATTTTATATTGAAGTACGCTGTGAAATACTCGTTTGAACATTGAATACGGATTGATCCTTCACCTTAGTTCCAACATAACCTTGGAGGTTTATTGATAGCCAAGGAAATCCCTTGCTTAAACTTGTACCAAATACGCCTATGGAGTAAGCAGTGATCGTAACATTCGAAGAAGTGACTGGGTAAAAATGATCAACAGCAGAATTAGTACCTATACCATTTCCAGCAATTGACTCTTCACCTTTTTCAATCAGAGTATTACCATTTGCTACATGAAATAAATAAGCATACTTTACATTGTTATTATTTGTATCAACGTTGGCCGAAGTAAAATATATAACTGTATCATTGGAATTATTGGCAATATTTAATCCACATGGTGTACCAGACAAATACGTTGTGACATCTGCAATCCCACTCAAATCGGAACCTGTATAACACACATATCCTGTACCAACGCGCATCTCACGACTCATAGCATCGAGTATAAAACTGACATTATTTACTCCTGATTGGATAGCTTGTGCTTGACGATTGGCACTAGTCACTCGAACAAGTGCACCAATAGCGATTACGGCCACAACTGAAAATATGGCTAGAGAGACTATTATTTCTATAAGTGTAAAGCCTTTTGATTTCATATTAATTTCCAACTGATATTTGACCATTTTTCCTGATATAGACTACTTGATTATTGGTTCCATCCGATGAAGTTATCGTAACAAGCACAGTTGGTTGAATACTTGGAGTTGCCGGACAATTATTAGCAGTTGTACAAAAAACGGCATCAGGATTCGGACGTCTGTATGTTACATCTATAATACTTGAAGACGATGGTAGAAAATTAGTCACACAATTAGTTCCGTCACTCAAACAAATCTTTGAAATATAAGTACTTTGATTCAATGTATAAGTTGTAATATCTTCTGTTGATCCTGTATATTTGCCAGTTTTTCCTGTATCCGTAAAGAAAATAAATTTATTGGGCTTACTAGAAGTCATATCAAAATGAATGCCGTATGCCGAACTAAAATTATTTGATGTATCACTTTTTACACTCAAACCATATGTCTGAGCAGTACGTATAGACAATGCCATATCATAAGCCACATTGGTTACGAGAGTATTCTGATTGAATGATCCGTATTTTGCTACAACGAGAGCTGTCATAACAGCAAAAATAGCTACTGAGACAATGAGCTCAACGATAGTAAAACCTTTCATAGTACTATTCATGGTTATATTATACCCTTATACTCCAAAATAAGGAAAATAGGACATGATGATATCTCTGAGTAAATGGACATCAATAACTTGTATATGGAAAAGTAGTACAAGATACATACCAAGTATAAGATAAGGCCCAAAAGGTATTTCAGTCTTTGGTTTGAATTTCTTTTGGGTACTAAGGAGCCAGACTACTGATATGCCTGCAGCAATCCAAAAAGCCAATACAAGAGCATTAATGCCGGCACTGACCCCTAGAAGCCAACCTATGCCAAGAGTAAGTTTTATATCACCAAACCCCATCCACTTCCCTCCAGAAACTAGCCAGAGCAAAGCAAAAGGAATTGCAAGAACTGGTCCAGCTATCAACATTTCAAAATTTGGTATATGCCACCATGATGATCCGCCAATAAATAGACTTATGAGTGCTAGTGCATCAAAAGAATATACAAAACCATCAGGAATAATCTTATGTTTAATATCGTAGATAGATATAACAATCATGAGACATACGATGACAACCTGGATCAATGTTACTATAGCAGTCACAAAATCAACCGGTGGAAAAACAAAGAAAATCAGAACGAAAATTGCTCCGGCAATGAATTCAACTAGTGGATATTGCCAAGAGATTTTACTTTTACATTTCTTACAAGCACCTTTTTGCATAGCAAAACTAAAGAGAGGAATGAGCTCTCTCCACGTCAGTGATGTTCCACAAGACATGCACTTTGATCTTCCCCCAAGTCCCATACCTGTATTGAATCGGAGTGCAACGACATTCAAGAAACTGCCAACAATAACACCAAAGACGAAGGTTAAAATGAGCGAGAAGATGTCCATAGTTAATTAAGATAAATTATTTTGTACTGACACAATAACCCAATTGATAGTCAGAAGAAGAACTGCCTGAATTGTAACAAGCAACCGAACTTGCCCAACCTTGCTTTACAGAATCAGGGTAACTATTTTGTTGAGGATTTTCTTGAGCTTCTAGCTTGGCATGAAGGACGAAATCAGTTGGAGGAGTATTTGCTGTAACATTTGTTTTATAATCAAAAGCGTTTCCGGTAGAAGGGTCTACTGGTATGACTGATATGTAAGAACCAAGAGTAATCTGATTACCACTTGAATCAAGTGGACATCCATTGAAGACTCCTAGACTGGGAAATACTGGGTTACTACTGCTATAAGTCGATGGCTGACCCGCTGTATTGGTTGGATATTGTCCACATCTATCAAAATATTGTTCAAGGGCCAACTGAATCTGATTGAGATCAGAAACACGTGAAGCGTCACGAGATTTCAGTTTTGAACTTGTAAGACTGGTAACGATGATGCCACTCAGAATGGCGATGATAGCTATAACAACAAGAAGTTCTATTAATGTGAAGCCTTTGTTAGATTTATTTAATTTCATGACTATATTGTAACACAACATATCTATACGCAAACCACCCACTCGATTGAGTGGGTGGTAAGAGAGACTAGAAAAAGTTGAGACTATGGGCAGGTAATCGTTGCTGTGTTTCCAGTAGCTACAGCTGTATTTGTTCGTCCTGTTGAATCTATACAGAACCATGTACCTGTACTCTGCTTACCGTAAATAGCATAGGCAGTTGGAACAGTTGTGAAGTTACCAGAAGCCGCTACACCATTGGTTGCAACAGTTATTGGAGCCGTAGCTGGAAACGCTGTTCCTGCTGCGACTGTTGTTGTACCTACAGTCAAACTTGCACTAGGAACTGATGAGTTGTTAACCGCATCGTTCATTAAAGTGTAGTATTGTGTTGCATTAATAACGTTTCCAAGGTTAATGATTGCACCTGAAGGAACGTTGAATGAATTTCCATAGTTACTTCCAGAAGCATCACTTTCAATTTGAGTTCTCAACTGTTGAACATCAGAAATGATGTGTGAGTCCTTTCCTTTTCCACGAGCACTATTCAAAGAAACGAGCACTACTGATGACAAGATACCAATAATAGCGATAACGACGAGCAATTCGATGAGGGTGAAACCTCGATTCATTTTCTTCATATATATAAAGATTACTAATAATTATTCTTAATAATAGACCTTTCATTAAGGTTTATACCACTATTATATCACCCCTACAAAAAATCAAGTAAATAGAGGCTGGGGATAACCTACTGACCACTAGCAATACTGTAAATTGGTACTAGTACTGAAGCCAATAATATAGCCACACCTCCACCGAGCATAACAATCATGAGAGGTTCAATCAAAGATACGAGAGAATCAACCGCAGTTTCAACTTCACGTGCATAGAAATGCGCTAAAGTCTTTAAGATAGCACCAGACTCACCTGTTTCTTCACCAACTTTGACCATCTGAACTACGATACCTGGGATCTCCTTTGGATTATTTGAAAGTGAATCAGAAAGTGTTTTACCTCCTTTGACTGCCTCAACAGCAGTATTAATAATATCCTCATATATACGATTATCAACAACAGTAGCGGTAAGTTCAAGGGCTCGAACCATAGGAATACCTGAGACCAACATGGTTGATAGGTTATCAGACATACGTGAAAGGTATAACTTTCTATACAAACTACTGACGTAAGGAATACTAATTTTGAAACGATCAAAAGCAACTCGGCCAGCAGGAGTTCTCAAAAAACGCACAAGGAAAAATCCTGCCACAATAGCTATACCAAGAAGAACAAAACCATAATTAACAAGGAATTTACTGATACCCATGACGACAAGGGTGTATGATGGAAGATTTCCACCATTCTCAACAAGCATGGCAGAAATACTAGGAATAACCATTGTAAACATCAAAATCATAACGACGAAGAACGTTATAACAATGAAAGCAGGATAAATAAGTGCTCCACGTATCTTTGACGATAGTTCGAATGAGCGATCCAAATAATCCGCAAGGAACTGGAAAGTCTGATCGAGTTTACCTGATTCTTCACCGGCCTTAACCATATTGACATAGAATGGTGAAAAGACTTTTGGATGCTTTGATAGAGCAATAGAAATAGAACTTCCTGATTGGAGATCATCGGCGATTTGAGTCAATTTCTTAGCCAAGACTAGATTCTCCGTCTCAGAGCCAAGAAGTCTAAAGACGCGCAAAGCGGAGACCTGAGCTTCAAAGAGTGTTGAGAGCTGTCTAGACAAAATAACCACATCTTTATTGGAGACACGATCAAATATGGCCAGGTTCATCGAGAGGACTGATCCTGCCTGCCCCGCTTCATGGATAGATGTGAGAACTAGCCCACGTCTCTGAAGTGATGCTATAGCAACATCAGTATTTACCGCATCTATTGAACCGGTTTTAGGAGCGCCTGTATTATCAACTGCTTCGTAGTTAAATAACATATAAATAGATTATAACATTCTTTCCAGGTTCTTTGGATTAAGTGAATTCAAATATGCACTCTCAACGGTGATCTCTCCTGATCGAACTAGTTCTGCCAATGAACGATTGAGATCAATCATACCCTCTTGTGAGCTTGTCTCTATGACAGTGTTGATCTCGTGAGTACGTCGTTCACGAATCAAGTTTGAGACAGCATTATTATTTATTAGAAGCTCGTATGCTGGTATAAGACCTCCTGAAATACGAGGAATGAGACGTTGAGAAAATATACCAGTAAGTGATCCTGCTAGCTGAACACGAATCTGGTCCTGCTGATTGGCTGGAAATGAATCAATAATACGGTCAATGGTCTGAGCAGCATTATTTGTGTGTAGAGTTGAAAAGATGAGGTGACCAGTCTCTGCGGCAGTTACGGCGGTGGCAATTGTTTCTATATTACGCATCTCACCCACCATACAGACGTCTATATCTTCACGAAACATTGCATTCAATGCGTCAGCGAAATCAGCAGTATCAATCCTGACTTCACGCTGATCAATAATTGATTTCTTAGATTCAAATTGATATTCGATTGGATCTTCGATGGTTAGAATGTGCTCCGTACGAGATTGATTGATGATCTCAACCATTGAAGCAAGAGTTGTCGTCTTTCCTTGACCAATCGGTCCGACTACCATGAAAAATCCTTGTGGCTTACGAGTAAATGTCTCAAGTATAGGTGGCAATTTTAACTCTGATAATGTACGGATACTTCTTGGAATTAGACGCAGTGCAATAGCGAGGGATCCCTGACGATAAAAGATGTTTCCACGAAAACGAGCTTTTGGTAGATTATAGGAAAAATCAGCATCGCGCTGTTCTTCAAGTAATTTTTTACTCTTTGGAACCAAGAAAACATCAGCGAATCCCTGAAGATCCTTGTCTGTGAGAACGGCACGCTTTATAAGAGGGATGAGTTCCCCTGATGAGCGAATGATCGGTGTCCTCCCTACAGACAAGTGAAGATCAGAAGCATCTTCCTTGATGAGTAAATCAACTAGTTCTTCAATTTCTTTTTTGTAATCCATGTTTTTTATTAATATTAGGTTTCTACTTTTAGACTTGTTTACATTTTCTTACTGGCGCAGATCTTTTCTACTTGTGTGAGAACTTCTGAAGGAATAGTCGTTGCTTTCACAATATATCCATCGACATTTAGTTTTTTTGCTCTAGCAATATCATCCGAAGCACCTTGGTTTGTAAGCATTATGATGATGCTATTGGTTACCAATTTCTCTGTACGAATATTTGCAACAAATTCTAGACCATCCATATCTGGCATAACAATGTCAGACAATATGATATCTGGTGTGTAACCATCATGAATAAACTTGAGAGCAACATCTGTCGAATCCGCAGTCTTGACTTCATATCCAGCCTTGGAAAACTTGATAGTATACATATCTAGCAAAAATTGATCGTCATCAACTAGTAGAACTTTCTTTTGAGTTGTTGAGGATGCTGGAGGCATATGTATATTATAGCTTATTTACTTCCTCAAACGGAATAATCTTTTGAAACGCTTTAATCATAGCGTCCTCCTTTAGGGTAAGCATTCCTTTGCTTCTTGTCATTCGGGCTATTTCTAGAGCATTAGGATTTTTGAGAATAACCTGTTCTATATCTTTATCCATGGTAAACATTTCGAATACAGCCATACGTCCACGTGTGCCTTTCGGACAATCTGATGTCGGTTTTATCTTCATGACTGTATCAGTGAATGGTATTTCAGTTTTATATTGAGCAGGTAAATCTGCAAATGAACGGTCAATCAAAGCTTTTATACTTCCATCAACTGGTATAGGTTCACCTCCTCCTTTTGGAAGCATACTTACAAGACGTTGACCAACAGCCAGAACGAGGGTTGGTGCAATAAGATACGGATCAACTCCCATATCAATCAAACGAGGAATGACACCGGCGGCATCATTGGTGTGCAGAGTAGAAAAGACTAGATGACCAGTGAGCGCTGCTTGCACAGCAAGCTGAGCGGTTTCTTTATCACGAATCTCACCCACCATGATGATATCTGGGTCTTGACGAAGTGTCGTACGCAAACCAGCATCAAATGTATACCCAATCTCTGGTCGAACTTGCGACTGACTGACTCCTTCAATGGTATATTCCACCGGATCTTCCAGAGAAAGGACGTTGTAACTCTCACGATCAACTTCTGAAAGGACAGAGTAAAGAGTTGTAGATTTTCCTGAACCAGTAGGACCAGTAATGAGTATCAATCCATAAGGCTTATTGATAGCCTCGCGTAGCATGGTGAGATTTTTTGGTGTAAGTCCTAGTTGATCAATAGTGCGAATACCCTTAGCTTGGTCGAGAATACGCATTTCAACTTTTTCTCCATAATATGAAGGAAATGTTGAGACACGAAAGTCGACACGACGCCCATCAATACGTGCAGAAAAACGTCCGTCTTGAGGCTTTCTCTTTTCATCTAGACGCATACTCGAAATGACTTTGATACGAGCCACGACAGCAGAATGCACTTGAGGTGGAAGAACTAGACTAGTATTCAAAATACCATCAACACGGAAACGGACACGAACCTTGTCACGCATATGCTCAATATGGACGTCGGATGCCTCTCCTTCAACAGCATAGCGAACTATAGTTGCCACAATCTTAACAATAGGAGCATCCTCAATGATGAGTGATTCGTCCTTTTGCTTTCCTGCATTTTCTGTTGCTTTTTTTGCTTCAGAAGCGAGATCCTCTTTTTTGAAACTATCTTCAGGATTGACCGACAATTCAGTTTCAAGTTCAGAAAGTGCCTGTGTAACTTCTCCAGTTATACCCTTGTACATCTCTATCACTTTGGCAAAATCATCGACAGATATAAGAAACATCTTATATGGAATATTTTTCTTTGCTGCAAGAAAGTTCAGAGCATCACGCGCCTCCATATTATCTGGATCAACTATACCAACTTCTAGGACACCTTCTTTAAGACCTATTGGAGCAAAACGATAGTGACTTGCAGATTCTTCGGGAATATAATCAAGTGCTTCAAATGGAACAGAGGCATCTGCAATAGAACGGACTGGCATATTGAGAAATTCTCCTCGCGCTTCCAAGATATCTTCAATCTTTACTCCACGAGATACAAGTGCTTCGTCGAGTGAGGAACCGTTCCCCGTCTGTGTTCGTATAGCTTGGACATCATCCTTGGTTATAAGGTTCTTTTTGAGTAGGATATCAATGACACTCATAGGGTTTTAGTGGCCTGACGCACTCGATCCTGAAGTAGAAAAACCAGGTAGAGGAGCGAAAGGATTTGGACGACCAACATCGACAGTAGGGATAGGTACTGAAAAATCTCGAAGGGTTTTATAACCAGGATCAGTAAAGACACTGTTATCTATATGCAAAGATTGAATCTGGTTGAGAAGACCCAAAACCTGAGTACCAACAGAAGCATTATCAGAAGAAACCAAATTTGTAGAAGTTGCAGTAGTTCCTGTGTAGTAAAAATAAGCAATAGCAACAATAATAATTGCCACGATGACGCTAATAGTTGTTTTGTTTGATGAGGGTTTAGTATTCATGGTGAAAAATTATTGGCGCAACCAGTATGTGTTCATTTGAACAGAAAAATCATATGTACCAGTATCATTGGCGGATACACTCAAATGTGTAACATCCATGATACGTAGATTGGCCTCAAGATCCTGCATAAAACTGATAAATTGCTGATATGGTGCAGATACACTGAATGAAATTACTACAGTATCGAGAGTTGGAGCTGAGATACTGCCATTTGTCCCAGCATTTGAAGCTGCTCCAGAACCTGACTTATCCTGACTTGCAGCTGCACTGATACCTTTGAGTGAAAAACCGTGTTGAAGCGCAATGTTATTGAGGTTGATGATCAAGCGAATATTATCAACAGTGCTTGGCAACATCTTGTCTAGATTACTCTGATCTTGTGGAGAAATATCATTATACTGTTTGAGAACATTGTCGCGAACACTTATCAATTTTTGAGCACTTGCTATGGCACCAGAATATTGATCATTTACTGCTTTGACACCCGCAGCATCATTCCATAATCCACTCGTAAAAGTGAAGTATATAGCGACTGCGAGTATAAGAAGGATTGTTGCTGTTAAATTGCGGTTCATAATATTAATTAGTTGTTGCCCCAGAACTTGTAGAACTTGATACTGCCGGTGAAACCATGTGTTCATAAGTGAGAGTCGATGGATCTATGGTTGCAGCAAAACCAAATGATACTGCACCGTTCGCTCCAAGTGCCGGATTGGACAAAATAGGATTCTTTACAATCTTACGTAAACCGTACTGATCAAGTTGTCCAAGAACATCTGACTGAAATGCAACGGCCGACAAACTAGTACCGTATCCTTGCATTGTCACTTTTACACTATTATCAGAAGCGCCGATTGCTGGAACCGTGGCATCAAAAGTCATAAAACGAACATTGGCGATAGTAAGACGACCGATAATATCAAATATTTGAGACAAAGCCAGGTGATTGTCCAAGAGAGTACGAGCTGTATCAATCTTTGTTTTCTCTGCCGTGAGTTGTTCGATAAGGTCTACGTTGAATTGCTTTTCTCGAGTTGCGAGATCCTGTTTTAATGTATTCTGATCATTAATGAGATATTGTTTATAAGCATATACACCACCAGCACCCGCAAGAGAAGCTATAAAAATAAGAGTTGCGAGCGTCATAAATATACTCGCTGTCCTGTGATGAGTCACGGGAGAACTCACCCCAATGGCTGAGGCGGTTGGTTTCTTTGGTATGAAAGAGGTTTGGAATTTTGTCTCCATAATTCCCTTCAATTATAGCAGGAATATGAGAAGTATAGCTGTGAATAAGTCTAACCCAATCCCTACTGCAACTCAGCGAGTCTACGGAGGGCTGTACCGATTGCGACAGCGAATTCTGGACCAGCTTGACCGAACTCTTCAGCTAAGAATGCTGGTGTTTCAAGTTTTCCGAATGGGTCAGCATAAACGACATCAGTTTGGAAACTTATTTTGGCAAGATCAGTAAAGCCTTTAAGAAGTACTCCGCCACCAGTCAGTATAACTTTACTAATATTCTTGGCATATTTCTTCTGATAGTTAAGAAGTGTGGCATTTGCCTCATAAAAAATATAATCAAGATTGACTGTGATTATTTCTGTGAGTTCTTTATACTCAGGTCCGCCTTTGAGACCAAAAAGTCTCTTCATGGACTCAGCCTCACTCACTGATACACTCAATGCTTTAGACAAAGCCAGGGTGATATCCTGACTTCCCTTGTTAATGATATGTGCCGTACGTAAAATACCCCGTTCAACAATATAAAGTTTAGTTGAACGTGCACCAAAATCAATAATCATCTGAGTATTCAATCCTTGATCTAGGACTGCTCGGATAGCGCTAAATATTTCAATCTCGTAAAAAGTTGGTGTGAGACCGCTTCCTGTCATAATGGCTTGATAGTTGTTCAGATATTCATTGTGAATAGCGACTACCAAAATGTCATATCCTTTTTTTTCTGTCTTAGATGAATCCTCATCAGTCACATAAGCTTCTTCTTTTGGAATGATAGACCAATCAAGTAAGACTTCATTGAGTGGTACTGGGATATATTTTCGAGCTTCAATAGCAACCACTTCACCAAGCTGTTTTTCTGGAACTGGTGGTACTGTTATAAAAGTAATGAGACTTGAAGAAAGCGGAAGTGCGGTACCACAACTCAAAGTTGTCGTTTTTGCTTCACGAAGAATATCCTTTATCGCTTCAACAACTTTTTCTGGTGGGAGTGAAACGGCACGTCCGACTTCAGTATTTGCATATGGACCAAGAGCTAGTTCACCATAAGTCTCTAGAACGGCTCGTCCACGTTTTTTCTTGATCTGGACAACCTTTATAGCAGATGAACCAATATCAATACCCAAGACACTTGTCTCTTTCTTGAAGAACGAGCCGAAAAACGAGCCGAGTGATGCCATGACACTAGTGTACATTGAAATGGTCAAAGTGAAAAGTTGTTGAGAACTGACGCTGTATTATAATTATCATCAACAGAGACGCGAACTAGCGTTTTTTATTTGCATGAATATATTCCAACTTACGTACAATACAATTCTGGAAGCCCTATTCCCCATTTCTCCGGCTGAGAAGTGGCTATTATCGATGGATATAGGATCCATTATCAAGCAACTACCACGAGCAAAAAATGCGCCAATAGAAGATGCTTGCTCTATATTTTCATATAAAGATGATCGAGTTTGGCAAATGGTGTGGAGCATCAAGTATAGAAAATCGAAACGAGCGGTACAAATTAGTGCATTTGCTTTGCATAGAATAATTCAGATATATGAGAGTGTCGTACCGAATATAGTAATTATCCCAATGCCCGTCAGTAAACAGCGTAGGCGCGAGAGAGGATATAATCAATGTGAATTATTGACTGATGAAATTAAAAGGCTGAATAATGAAATTTCATATGAAAATAAATTAACTGTAATCAATAACCTTTTATTAAGAAAGAAAAACACTTCACGACAGACACTTAAAAACAGAAAAGGTCGTCTGGATAGTGCTCATGAATTATTTATCGTTGATGAAATAATATTGAATCAATTTTTGTCTGAAGAAATTTTACCTACCAGCAATCATATATCAGATAAAAATGTAATGTTTATTGTTATCGATGACGTTGTCACAACCGGTAGTACAATGAAAGAAGCTGTTCAAACCATGAGAAATGCTGGACTGACAAATACATGGGGACTTTCGATTGCCCATTGATACCACAAATTATGTCTGGAGTATTGATTAAATAATCACCTTTACAAATCTCCTCTTTCCTATTTTTAGAACAATCGTCTCAGTCGGTGCAAAAAAGGGATCAGTTATCTTTACATCTTTATCGTCGCGAACTGCACCATCAGTAATAAGCCTACGCCATTCAGTCTTTGAAGGGATAACTCCAACTTTAATGAGAACGTCAGCTAATGGAACGCCTTTATCTAATTTAATCTCTAATACATCTTCAGGAATACCACCTTTAGCAAAAGTCGCTTCAAAAGCTTTTTCTGCTAATCCAGCAGCTTCCTCTCCATGGAATCTCTTAACAATATCTTTAGCTATAATTGCCTTAGCTTTGCGTGGACCTTGAGAAATAATCGAATCTTTTTCAGACAGCGAAATGCGTGTGCAATTCGTAAACAGTGGTTCAATCATTGGATCAGGTAAAGCCATAAGCGCACCGAAGAGACCATTTGCTGGTTGATCAATAAATACACCCGTTCCATTTGACTTGGACATGAGCTGACCAGTAACAGGGTT
Organism: uncultured bacterium; assembly: GCA_903876465.1. GTDB lineage: Bacteria > Patescibacteriota > Minisyncoccia > Phycocordibacterales > PALSA-1337 > C7867-002. The sequence continues at coordinate 18,248 of CAIRAF010000016.1, forward strand.
GGCAACGAGATTGAGAGCGATGACAAATTTTTCCTTATCTTTAAGCTTCTTCATGAGCGTACGACCAGAAAGAGCATTAAAAATTTGATCAGTGCCACAGAGTTCCGCATCTACGTCCATAGCCACACTGTCATAACCTTGCATGAGAGGATACATGAATTCATGAAGATAAATTGGCGAACCTTCTTTGAGACGCTTTTGGTACATGTCTCTCTCTATCATCTGTTGAACAGTGAAATTCGAAGCCAAATTTAATACATCTGCAAAAGAAAGTTTTGATAACCACTCTGAATTATGCTTAATTATTGCAGGATTTTTTGAATCTTTAAAATCAATAAGCGGAGTAATCTGTCTAACCCAATCCGCCATATTAGAAACAATATCTTCTTTATTTAATTGCTTGCGAGCCGCACTTTTATCAGTTGGATCTCCTATTTGCGCGGTAAAGTCCCCAAAAAGGATTATCACTTCATGTCCTAATTGACGAAGTTCTTCAAGAAAAATCATATTCTTGGCATGGCCAAGATGAATAGCTGTGTGTGTTGGATCTAAACCGTAATATATTTTGATTTTTTCACCAGCAAGAAGTTTCTTAACCAAAGCATCCTTTGAAGGGAAAACGTCAGTGACAGTG